>CAINEZ010000043.1 GCA_903847905.1 uncultured Bacteroidota bacterium | reverse complement strand
AATTGCGACTGTGTCTTATTGAACTATTTTCATGCAGCATCGGCATTAACTCCCGATAATTATCGGGATAATATATAAAATAGCCTTTAGACTATTATATATATACAATTGGTATTAACATTTGAAGTTTCAAATTTCTGTATATTGATCTTATTCTGGGCTGAACAAGAAACAAAAAACCAATAAAAAAATAAAAGTTATCAGGTTAAAAGAATACCTGATTCAGGAAAACTCGAACAATGCTAAGAGATTTTGATTAGTTGTTCAGGAGATAAAAAAATCAAATACTGCTATGATACTGAATCGCTAATAAAACGAAATCATCTGATTAAGGTTCAACATACACACCAATGTTTTGGTTAATCATATTTATAAAGTAGTTTAATCCTTGTGTAGACATAAAAGTAGTTTGCAAATTATCCATAGATAAAATCTGGAGGAGTGAGCTCTCGATATGACCATTATTAAAAACTTGCGATGAAATTATCTCTTGCAGGGAATAATTTACAAGTAAAATGTTTAATTCCTCTGTTCCAAAAATGGCTATTCTATCTAAACTTTGCTGTAAAGGTCTACTGCCATAAGAATTCATTTGCCCCTTGTCTAATATACCAAATTGGAGTTTGGATTTATCATAAACTAAACACAAGCCCGCACCAAAATCCTTATTTTCTAAGAAATACGCCCCTACAGAATGAATCCCTTTAAAAGCTAAATTAATGCTTTCCTGTCCATTATATTGAATCTTTGAGCCGACAGAAGTAATATCTAATTTATCAATTCCCTTAACAAACAGAGCATATTTTTCCTGCGATTCAAATGCATAATTAATCAAGTTATCTGCTTGTTCCTTGTTGCATAGTAATCCACTATTTTGAACACTCTTTATCAGTAATTGGTCGCGTATCGATTTAAGTTGGGCAATCTCTGTTTTATTGGCTTGTAAGGTTTTGTTGCTAAACATAAAATTATCCATGCCACGCAGTGCCTGGCTAAGCACAGTATTCTTTTCATTCAGATTGTTCACATAAGTTCCGAAATCCTTGAGGCTTTTTTCCACATCCCACGACATGTCAGCAGTATCTTTAAGATAAAAACCTGAAAGCATATCAATAGTGACCTTAAGAGCTTCGTTGTTATTTTTAATAAAATCAGAATAATCCTGCAACGATTTTATTTTATCGCTTTCCAACCCTTGTGTTTTGAAGGCAATAATAGATGCATCAATGTTAGTGCTGAACTCCTCAGTGAAAAGGGAAAAATAAACCAATCCCTGAATCATGCTTTTCAATTTAGCAGTATCTTTAACCAATTCGCTTCGCAACTGAATATCCTTTTCGGTCATTTGAGCTTTACGATATTTTTCTGCTTTCCCAAAAGTTCCGGCAACATCGGATTTATTCAGCCTTGGATAGTCAACACTAATCCCTGCCAAGAATCCAATGCACAATGCAGCTATGAAGCCAATTGCAATAAGTAATTTGGTTTTAATTTTCATAACAAAGTTTTTTAGTTTTTATTTAAATGCTAAATTTAATCATTTTATATGTGATCATACTTTAAACTATTAAGTTTCCAAAGATTCCTGTAGTTCATTCTTATCAATGGAGCCAAAGCAAATTCTCCAACTATACCGATCTGTTTTCGTAATTGATCAAGCTCTTTTAGTTTCGATTGTATATCGTCTTCAACAATTATCTTGAAGCCGTTTTCTTTCAGCATCAGGTTACTTTTTGCTTTGATAGAAAGTTCTAGATACAAACCTATATAACAGTACATATCAACAATGGTTTCGGGAGCAAACTTATCTTTGATAGAAAGCAGATATCTACCGGCTTTAGTGGAACGAAACTCCCCTTTTTTTATCATGTTCATTATTTCAACTTCGCTGTTAAATTCAATTTCGAGCCATTGCTGAAGCATGGCATTACTGAACCTGAAAATTAATGCAAACAAGATAGGCAGGAATACCACGATCAATAATGTCTGTAAAGGAGGGTTCGCAAGGAAATGATTGAATCCTGAATGCAACAGGAAAGCCAGGATGAGACCTGGCAGTGAAGCCAATAATTTGTTTTCCGTTCGGCTGACACCTCTAATAAACAGAACTGCTATAAGCGAGGTACACCCTCCGTGCATTATTGCTGTTCCAAATCCCCTTATAATCCAAATCAACATATTATACTCATGTGAAATATTGAACATGTAATAAATATTTTCCACTAATGAAAATCCGGCTCCAATGGCAAAGCCATAGATTGCTGCATCAATCATAAATCCAATCTTCTTTTTAGAAATCAGATAAAAAATAATAAGCGCCTTCAGCAACTCTTCAATAACGGGAGCAGCATAAAGTGGAATGAAATCGAAAGCTAACCATTTTGCCATCAAGTTATTCAGAAAATAACAGGCAAAAGTACATACGCCCCCCCACAATAAACATAAAATTAATGTTTTAACACGAACCAACTTAAAACTATCAAGCAGAAAGAGAAACATTAAAAAAAGCAATACAGGAAAAAAACTAAAGACAATATTCATATTGTGTCTGATTTACAGATGATCGAATTATTTTTGAACAGTAATCGTCAGAAATCACATCATTGTCTTTTATAGACTTTACCGCTGAGACATTGATAAACAGTGCTGAATTAAAGTAATCCCGAATGTGTGGGACGATTCCTTGATTTAACAAACTTATAAAATATTTTTATTCAAATTTAACAACGTCCATTAAATTAGCCATCTTAAATACCTTCATTACCGTGAGCTGAACATTAGATATTGCAAAATTTTCTTTACCTAATTTTTTAACAATTTTAACTACAATCCGCAAAAAAGTTGAAGATATATAATCCACATACCGCATATCAAATATGACAGAAGTAACATCTTCTTTCATATTTTCGTTAAGTTCATTTTCAAGCGTTGCAGAATTTAAAGTATCAATTCTGCCACTTAAAATACATGTTAACCGATTGTTATTTTTATTATATTTATTCATATAACAATATTAAAAAAATTTATTATACAACTCATTTATTTTTTCTGATTTGAGATTGAATTTTGCAAATATATATACTATTTCTTTT
>CAINEZ010000042.1 GCA_903847905.1 uncultured Bacteroidota bacterium | reverse complement strand
TGGACACAACTTTTTTCAGGAATCTCATTTTTGAGAAAAAAAATATTCATTACAGTTAATTATTCTATAAAGCCCTTGTTAATAGACGGCTTTATAGAAAATTATACTGATTATTGAGGAACGTCCAAGAATATAAGAACAGAAAATACACTATAAGAGATGAGGAAAAAATAAAAGTATTAAATAATGAAGGAGTGGGCATTAGTTCAATATCAAGGATTTTAGGCATACCTAAATCAACAGTACAAGTAAAGATAGCATCAATAGCAAAAAAAATCAGCCAACAGGAAATAGACGAAACAGAACAGGTGTACGAAATAGATGAACTACGTACATTCGTAGGAAATAAGAAAAACGAGAGTTGGATTATTTACGGAATAAATAAAATAAAAGGACATGTGATAGGCTTTTGTGTAGGCCGCCGCACAAAGGAAAACCTGAAAAAAGTTACAGATACCATACTACAACTCAATCCAAAGAAAATATTCACTGACGGACTTAATATTTACCCAAGCCTTATACCGGGAGCAATACACAAAGTATTTGCATATAATACAAACAAAATAGAAAGGCACAACCTGACGCTTCGTACACACATAAAAAGATTAACAAGAAAAACGATATGTTTTTCACGCTCCGAAGAAATGCTTTATAATTGCGTAAAGCTGTATTTATGTTGAGTGAGTTGTTTTGCTGCTTCAATTAATAATGATGTTGAGTAAATCCGTATCAAACACAATTTTTCTTAACTTTGTACGCTTTAATAAATTCAATCAGTAAAAATTGAGTCCTAACGCTATACCAGAAAAAATTTTATCGTCTATCAACTCGCCCGAAGACCTGCGAAAGTTGAATGACGATGACCTTCCTTTGCTATGTGACGAAATAAGGCAATTCATAATTGACGTTGTTTCGCACCACCCGGGGCATCTTGGCGCAAGCCTTGGCGCCGTTGAATTAGCCGTTGCCATTCATGCAGTATTCAATACACCTTTTGATAATCTTATATGGGATGTAGGTCATCAGGCATATGCACACAAGATACTTACAGGAAGAAGAGATTTATTTCATACCAACAGAACCCACAATGGTATCAGCGGTTTTCCAAAGATGAGCGAAAGCAAGTATGATGCTTTCGGCGTAGGTCATTCTTCCACATCTATTTCGGCAACATTAGGAATGGCGATAGCGGCAAAACTAAACGGAGAAAATGAAAGACATCATATTGCTGTAATCGGCGATGGCTCAATGACAGGCGGAATGGCATTTGAAGCGTTAAACCATGCCGGTATTTCAAAATCAAATATTTTAATAATACTCAACGACAATGGTATTGCTATTGACAAAAATGTCGGCGCATTAAAAGAGTACCTTACTGATATTACAACATCAATAACGTATAATAAGATCAAGGATAAGATTTGGAATTTATTAGGAAGGCGCGGCAGATACGGTACAAAGATGCGTTATTATGTTCAGAAAATTGAAAATGCTATAAAGATCACGATCTTCAGACAAAGCAATATTTTTGAATCATTGAATTTCCGCTACTTCGGACCTGTTGACGGTAATGATATTTTTCGCTTAAAAAAAATCCTTACTGATCTTAAAAATATCCAGGGACCGAAAATATTACATTGTATTACCGTTAAGGGCAAGGGATTTGAACAGGCAGAAAAAGACCAGGTGAAATTTCATGCCCCCGGATATTTTAATAAGAATACCGGTGAAATTATTAAAAACCCTGAAGAAAAAAATAACCCGCCAAAATATCAGACTGTATTTGGTAAAACAATAGTTGAACTTGCAAAACAAAATAAAAAAATAATAGGTGTTACACCGGCTATGGCAACAGGATGTTCCCTTAACATTATGATGGAGCAGATTCCCGAAAGAGCTTTTGATGTTGGCATTGCAGAACAACATGCTGTTACTTTTTCCGCAGGATTAGCTGTGCAGGGATTTATTCCGTTCTGTAATATTTACTCATCTTTCATGCAAAGAGCCTACGATCAGATTATACATGATGTTGCATTGCAAAATCTACATGTTATCTTTTGTATAGACAGAGGCGGACTTGTTGGCGAAGATGGCGCAACACATCATGGCGCATACGATTTGGCTTATTTGCGTTGTATCCCAAATATGATAGTTGCAGCGCCAATGAATGAAGAAGAATTACGCAATATGATGTTTACTGCCCAGTTAAAAGATCGTGGTCCTTTTGCAATACGTTATCCTAAAGGTAATGGAGTAATTGTAGATTGGGAAAAACCTTTCAACGAAATTGCAATTGGTAAAGGAAGAAAACTTAAAGACGGTAACGACCTTGCTATTCTTACAATAGGACATGTTGGAAATTTTGCAGCTGACGCAATTTTAAAATTAGAGAACGAGGGATATAGCATTTCTCATTACGATATGAGGTATGTTAAACCCATTGATGAAGAATTGCTGCATGAAGTATGCAGTAAATTTAATAAGATCATTACCGTTGAAGATGGTACTATTATCGGAGGACTTGGAAGCGCCGTACTTGAGTTTATCTCAGATAATAAATATCATTCACAAGTTGTAAGGCTTGGCGTTCCTGATCGTTTCATTGAACAGGGGACACAGAAAGAATTATATGATGAATGCGGTTACCATGTTGAAGGAATTATAAAATCGGCAAAAGAACTTTTAGTAAAAATTCATGCAAATCAAATATCATGATACTCAAACCCTTTTTCCCGATAACTGTCGGGACTGTTATCACTATCATTATTATTTCCACGTTTGTTTCGTGCGGAGGCTGCAAAAATAAAAAAACCGGAGATGATACTATTAAGGCCTATGTTAATGTAAATGTGCCTGATTTTATTGCAGACTCGGCATATTCTTTCGTTGAAAAACAACTTGTTTTCGGACCGCGGGCTTTGGGTACTACGGCTCACGAAAAATGCGCAGATTACCTGACTTCAAAATTCAAAACATATACAAAAAATGTTATTGTTCAGGAAACAAAAGTGAAAACATTCGACGGGAAAATATTTCCAATTAAAAATATTATTGCATCATTTTCTCCCGAAATTAATAACAGGATTTTTATTTGCGCACATTGGGATTCCAGATCTTTTGCCGATAATGACCCTGATGTTAAAAAACATAAAACACCAATTCCCGGTGCAAACGACGGAGCCAGTGGCGTTGGAGTTATTATGGAGCTTGCACGTTTATTGAATATAAATAAACCGCCTATTGGTATTGACCTTATTCTCTTTGATGCCGAAGATTACGGACAACCTCAAAAAAGCGATTTCCCCGAACAGGAAGATACATGGTGTCTTGGTTCGCAATATTGGGCGAAAAATCCTCATAAAAAAGGCTACTTTGCAAAATATGGAATACTTCTCGACATGGTTGGTGCTAAAGAAGCAACCTTTACTATGGATGGAACATCAATGCAATATGCATCCGACATTATGAAGAGAGTATGGGACACAGCGGTTAGTGCCGGATATTCTGATTATTTTCTTTACTCAAAAACCGGAGATATGATAGATGACCATCTTTATATTAATAAAATTGCAAAAATTCCCACAATCGATATTATTCACCGCGATTCCAGTACACCTTCAGGGTTTTACAAATACTGGCATACAGTAAAAGACGATATAAACGGTATTAATAAAAATACCCTGAAAGCGGTTGGGCAAACATTGCTTACGGTAATCTTTGAAGATGTGAATTCCTGATTCGCTTAACAGTTAAAACTAACGCGATTTCGGAATAATAAAAACTTACTTTTTTTCGACTATCCCTTGTGCGGAGCGAGATATTTCGGAGAAAAATTAATACTTCGTATTACCTCGAATTCTCGATAAAGGATTTTTTTTTAATCCTTATGCAGAATATCGAAGAATTTTTTTATTAAAAAATGTTTCTGCAATCGGAACTATTATTACTTTTATACTATCGAAAAAATTATGAAAAAATTATGAAAAAGATCAGTTTACTTTTAAGTTTAGCTTTCCTGTTAGGATTTAACGGGATCGCTCAAAAAAATCAAAACAGGCTAAATAAAGCCACTAAATTGTCTGACCTTAATTTCAAACATTCATCAAAACAATTATCCTCGGCAAAATTAAATTATCAAAAGCCTGTTATAGATATTTCCAAAGGACTTAAATCATCCAAAGGTTTAATTAAAGTTTTAATATTGACAACTGATTACGCTTATGCTAATACATTGGTTAACGACTTATCAACCTATCCCGATTTACAGGTAAGCGTGCTTGACACAAATTATTTTGAAACATTATCGGTAGCTGATTTGACTCCTTATGATGTGGTTTTCGCATATAATAATATAACATGGGAAGGTGCCGGCGGCAATAGATTTGTAATTGGTAACGTACTTAAAAATTATCTTGACGCTGGTGGAAAAGTTGTTGAAAATGAATTCCTGAAAAGTTTTGACGAATGGGGTCTTGCAGGAGGTTATATTACTGGAAATTATTCCGCATTCGGTATTACCAGTTATGATGTATCTCAGCACACTTCACTTGGAACTATTTTATATCCTTTACACCCAATAATGAGAGATGTTTCAACACTTACAAGCACTTGTGATGATCTGGATCCAACTCTGGCTGCCGGCGCAATTGAAATAGCCGATTGGGCAGATGGAGAAATAGCTATTGCTGTTAAACCTAATGTTGTAAGTATAAATATGCTTCCTGTTGACACAATTGGAGATTACGGATTTTCCGGTAATGGCATTATATTATATCATAATGCTATTGTATGGCTGGGTACGCCTATTGCCCATTGCGATATCACCCCCACCCAGTTATTTGCTCCTCTCAATTCCGACAGCCTTACTGTTTCAGATATTATAAAAGCAAGAGTTGCCAACAATGATACTATTGGTCATTATAACATTCCAATTTCTTATGTTGTAGATGGCGGCGCTGTTATAACTGAAACGATAACCGATACTATACCCGCCCGCTCAAATATTATATATGCTTTTCAGCAACCACATAATTTCTCATCATTCGCACATAAATACAACGTTCTAATTTATACTGCTTATGCCTGTGATACGGTTAACACAAACGATACCCTTAGCGCTACTGTTAGAAATTGTTTTGATGTAGGCGTTGTTTCTATTGATATGAATCCTGTTACTTGTAGCGGAACCAATCCCAAAGCGACATTGAAAAATATGGGTATTCTTCCGACTACTTTTGATGTAACCATGAATATTACGGGAGGTTATACATCAACCAAAACTGTAACAAACCTGGCGCCTTATGCAACATTACAGGTTGTTTTTGATCCATGGATTACTCCTGTGGGAAATCATACTGTTGAAGTTTTTACCACATTAGCTGCTGATTCCATACCCGCAAATGATACTTTAACTGCCAGTGTTAATTCTGGTGATGCCAATATAACTGTTAATATTCAAACCGACAATGCTGGTCACGACGTAACATGGACTATAAAAAATACATCGGGAACAGTTGTGGCATCAGGCGGACCTTATACAAGCATTACAGGAGGAGAATATATTTCTACTGATGTTTGTTTATACTCCACTGAATGTTATAAATTTTCAATATATGATGCAGTAGGAGATGGAATATGTTGTGACATTGGAAACGGAACTTATGAAATTAAGTGGGACGGTTTTTCATTTGGAGTAATCTCCGGAAATTATACTGATTCGGCAAGCATAAATAATATATGCCTTCCTACGGCAATAGATCTTGGCGTTGATTCTATTACTACGCCTGTTTCTGCTTGTTATCTTTCTGCTGCCGAAGATGTAAAAGTTGTATTAAAAAATTTCGGAACAGGTCCTGTTTCAAATTTTCACGTATGTTATAAATTGAATAACGAGGCTCCTGTTACTTCAACAATTATTACATCAACATTGACTCCTCTTCAAACTTTGGATTATACTTTTACCGGCGCAAATGCCGCCAATTTAGGCAGCGCCGGAAATTATACAATTAAAGCTTATACTGTTGTAGGCAGCGATGGAAATAATTTGAATGATACTATTTCTGCGTCAGTTTCAAATGTTAGTTCTTCTAATATTCCGTATTCTATGGGCTTTGAGCCATCTGAAGATTTTGCCGGATGGACAATCGAAAACACAAATAATGATCTTAAAACATGGACAATTAAAAGCACTGGCGGACATTCAGGACATTATGTTGCAAGATATTCTTGGAGTACTACTGTTGCTGCCGACGACTGGCTAATTACAAAATGTTTAAACTTACAGGCAGGCAAAACATATCATGTCAGTTACTGGTATAAAGTTTCGTTTGCTGGTAACCCCGAAAGCTTTGCCGTTAAAATAGGCAATGCTCCTACTTCATCTGCACAGACAATACCTATTGCTAATTATCCCCATGTTATAAATACTTCATATGTTAAAGGAGGCGCAAACTTTACAGTTCCCTCTGATGGCGTTTATTACATAGGTTTCCATTGCTATAGCGCCGCAGATGAGTGGAACCTATACATTGATGATATTAGCATTACCGAAATTGCCGGCATTAATGAGGTGGCAAATACTGATAAAATAAGTATTTATCCAAATCCTGCAAAAGATGTAATAAATGTTTTTGCTTCTGAAAAAATCCGCAGGATAAAAGTTATGAATGCTTTCGGACAAGTAATTATTTCTGATGAAGTAAACAATTCCAATATTACTGTCAATACTACCAACATTGCAAATGGCATGTATTATCTTCAGATAGAAACCAATAATGGTCTTGTTACCAAAAATATTACTATCTGCAAATAATCTTTACTGATTTGAAAGGTAAAGGGGGTGCAAAGCCCCCTTTTATATTCAATCTTTTTTATAACTTCGCAAAAAATTCAAAATTAAATTTCAAACAAAATGAAAATGAAAAAAATCTGTTTACTTTTAAGTTTAGCTCTCCTTTTAGGATTTAACGGGATTGCTCAAAAAAATCAAACCGGACTAAAAAGGTTAGCGACAAGTAAAACAACTAAACTGGCTAATACTAATTTCAAACATTCGTCAAAACAATTATCTACGGCAAGATTAAATTATCAAAATCCTGTTATTGATATTTCCAAAGGGCTAAAATCATCTAAAAGTATTATCAAAGTTTTAATATTAACTCCTGATTATGCTTATACTAATTTATTGGTTACCGACTTATCAGCCTATCCCGATTTACAAGTAACAGTGCTTGACACTAATTATTTTGAAACATTATCGGTTGCTGCTTTGACTCCTTATGATGTAGTTTTCGCATATAATGATACACAATGGGAAGGCGCAGGCGGTAACAGAACAGTTGTTGGCAATGTGCTTAAAGATTATCTTGACGCTGGCGGAAAAGTTGTTGAAAATGAATTCCTGAAAAGTTATGACGGATGGGGCATCGCAGGAGGTTATGTTACGGGTAATTACTCGGCATTCGGTACTACTACCGATGACATATGGACAGAAACTTCACTTGGAACTATTTTAGATCCTTTACACCCAATAATGACAGATGTTTCAACACTTACAAATACTTTTGGTAATCAGAACCCCACTTTAGCTGCAGGGGCAACAGAAATAGCCGATTGGGCAAATGGAGAAATAGCTATTGCCGTTAAACCAAATGTTGTAAGTATAAATATGCTTCCCGCTGATCCAAACATAGAGGCAGGTGATCCTGTTTATGGATTTACAGGTGATGGCATTACATTATATCATAATGCTATTGTATGGCTGGTCGGCGCGCCTATTGCCCATTGCGATATATCACCCTTGCAAATTATATCACCTCTAAATTCCGATGCTCTAACTTCATCTGATTCAATAAAAGTAAAAGTTGCCAACAATGATTCTCTTGATCATTATAATATTCCAATTTCTTATGTTATTGATGGTGGAAGTATAGTAACAGATACCATTACCGATATTATTTCAGGAGGTTCATTTATAGTTTTTACATTTAAACAACCTTATAATTTTTCAGCACCTCAACATATTTTTAATGTTGAAATATATACTTCTTATGCTTGCGATACTGTAAATACTAATGATACACTATCAACAACAATATTTAACGATTACGATGCTTCTTCGTTAAGCATTGATATGGATTCTATAATCGGGAACGGAAATGTTATTCCATTGGCAACTGTTAAAAATAACGGTTCTATCAATATTTCTTTTGATGTAACAATCAATATCGGAGCATACACCTCAACAAAATCAGTTACCAATCTTGCACCAAACACATCGCGGCAAATTACTTTCGATACATGGAACGCCGCAAATGGCAACTATATTATTGAAGCTTATACTCAGCTTGTAAACGACATGGATCGGGCAAACGATACGCTTACACAAGATATTATAGTTATGAATTTTAAAAAAGTATATTGTTATTCAGCCACTTCACCCGAAGGACCCGCCTATACCTATTTACAAAACCCCGCAACAATTGTTTCTTTAGCCGACCAATCATTAAAAAATTTTATTGCAGCAGGTGCTTGGGGCCTCGGTAATAAATGGTATGGCTCTGTTTATACAGATAACACATTAATAACGATTGATACTGTTACGGGTGCAAGAACTGTTATAGGAAATATTGGAATTAATATTACTGGTTTATCTTATGATTATACAACTTATAATCTTTATGGAATTGGTTGGAATGGTAGTAATTCTTCTCTTTATTCTATATCAACAGCTAATGGAAATGCAACTCTTATTGGCGCCTGTTCTAACAAATTGCTTATTAACCTTGCATGCGATACCATAGGAAATCTTTATTCCATTAGCATTACAAATGATTCTTTGTATTCAGTTAATAAAAATACAGGCGTAGCCACAGGTATTGGCGCATTAGGATTTAATGCTGCTTATGCACAGGATATGGAATTTGACCATGCTACCAATATCTGCTATGCAGCTGCTTTTGATTATTATTCTTATGGAAAACTTATGACAGTAAATCTTACTACCGGAGCTGCCACACTTATAGGTGCATTTGCTGATAGCGCTGAAATTACAGGATTTGCGATTCCTTATTCAAGTAATGCAATAGTTAAAGATGCAGGTGTTGCTTCAATTATTTCTCCATCAAACGATACTTCTTGTGTTTTAACTTCTAGCGAAAATATTAAAGTAGTTATCGCCAATATTGGAACCAGCCCGATATCAAATTTTAATGTTTCTTATAAAATTAATTCAGGTACTGTCATTACAGAAACTGTTACCAGCACAATTCCTCCCTTTAGTTCATTAACTTACACTTTTTCTACTACTGAAAATCTTTCTGCAATCGGTTCTTACACAATTTCAGCATATACTTCTGTAACCGGCGATGTAAATAATTCTAATGATACTGTAAAAAAGACAGTATTTAATACAGGTGCTTCAATAACAATAAACATTCAAACTGATGATTATGGCAACGAAACCACATGGGAACTTATCAATAACACAACATCAATGGTTGTTGCAACGGGAGGTCCTTATGCAGGTAATCATCCACAGATCTATTCCACTAATGTTTGTGTATTTCCATCCGATTGTTATACTTTCAGAATTTATGATGATGCGGGAGATGGGACATGCTGTGATTTCGGTAATGGAAGTTATGAAGTAATTTGGAATAGCAATTCATTTGGCATTATACCCGGAGAATTTGAAGATTCGGCAAGCATAAATAATATATGTGCTCCTTATGCAATAGACCTGGGTGTGATTTCAATTACTGAACCTGTTTCTGCTTGTTTTCTTTCTGCTACCGAAGATGTATCTGTTACAATTAAAAATTTAGGAGCTAATTCTGTTTCAAATTTTCAGATATCATATAAATTAAATAACGGAGTTCCGGTTACTTCAACAATTACATCAACATTAGCTTCTGGCGCTTCTATGAATTATACTTTTACCGGAGCAAATGCAGCTAACTTGAGCAGTGTCGGAAATTATACAATTAAAGCTTATACTACTGTTGGCAGTGATGGAAATAATTTGAATGATACTACTTCCGCAACTGTTTCAAATGTAAGTTCTTCAAATATTCCGTATTCCATGGGATTTGAACCATCGGAAGTTTTTGCCGGATGGACAATCGAAAATACTAATAACGATGCTCAAACATGGGCAATTGAAACTACTGGCGGTCATGCAGGACCTTATGTTGCAATATATAAATACAATTCTGCTTCTGCTGCTAACGATTGGCTAATTACGAAATGTATTGAACTTGAAAGCGGTAAAACCTATCATGTTTCTTATTGGTATAAAGTTGGATTAAATACTTTTCCTGAAAGATTTAATGTTTTCATTGGAAGTGATCATATTTCAACATCGCTTACTACACTAATCAAAGATCAGCCAAATGATACTAATAAAACCTATAAGCAAGGAGGAGCAAATTTTACAATCCCTGCAAACGGTGTTTACTATATTGGATTCCATTGTTATAGTGCTGCTGATATGGATTATTTATATATTGATGATATTAGCATTACTGACGTTACCGATATTAATGAGGTAACAAATGCTGATAAAATAAGTGTTTATCCTAATCCTGCAAAAGATGTAATAAATGTTTTTGCTTCTGAAAAAATCCGCAGGATAAAAGTCATGAATGCTTTCGGACAAGTAATTATTTCTGATGAAGTAAACAATTCCAATATTACTGTCAATACTACCAACATTGCAAATGGCATGTATTATCTTCAGATAGAAACCAATAATGGTCTTGTTACCAAAAATATTAATATCTGCAAATAATCTTTACTGATTTTATATAAATAGAAAGGGGCTTTGCGCCCCTTTTTTATTTTTCCGATCAATTGTATTTAATCCGTAACTCCGCCTAAATTTTACGTAACATGTTAATAAAATGTTGATAAAAATCAACAGCCACCTTGCAATGCTGTTTTTTTTTATTGTTTTTTTGTATTA
>CAINEZ010000041.1 GCA_903847905.1 uncultured Bacteroidota bacterium | reverse complement strand
CATATCTCTACTTGATAAAACTCCTGTAAAAGAGCTGTTTACAAAAATAGATTACAAAGATGTCAAAGAACTATATAATAACCAGCTGTCAATCAATTTGTTTTAAGTGGACAGCTATGGTTGCATATTAATAAATTTGTATGGTTATTTTGTAAGTGATTCAATAGCTTCAACCATTTTATCCCACGAATATTTTAACTTTTCATTTTCGGCATTTTTCGAAAATTCCCTTTCTTTATTATTATTGTAAAAATTTAAAATAGCATTTGCAATTTCAGTAATATCAGGTTTTACAACATACCCTGTTTTACCATCAGGAACAATTTCAGCAAGCCCTCCAACATCAGTAACTATCATCGGTTTGTTAAAATGATATGCTATTTGTGTAACTCCACTCTGTGTAGCATTTTTGTATGGCTGAACAACAATGTCGGAAGCGCAAAAATATTCAACAACTTTTTCATCAGGAATAAAATCGTTATACATTAAAACAAAATCTTCAAGTTCATTCTTTTTGATTATCTCAAAATATGGTTTTGAATCAGTATAAAATTCGCCGGCTACTATAAGTCGGAGTGATTTATTTTTCTCAACGCATTTAGCAAAAGCTTTGAGTAAAAGATCAAGTCCTTTGTAATCTCTTATAAATCCAAAGAAAAGAATATAATTTAGTGTTACATCAAGTTTAAGTTTATTCTTCGCAATATCTTTTGGAATAATCTCCCCAAAATTATCATACAAAGGATGAGCGCAAAAAATTTTAGGTTTTTTATTATCAAAAGTTTCAAGATCATTAAGCACTGATTTCGACATAGCAATAAAACCATCAATTGCTTTTATAAAATAATTTGCCAGCGCCCTATCACCTGTTCTTTTTTCATGCGGAATTATATTATCAATGATAGAAATAATTTTTGAGTGATTATTTTTTTTTATGATACGGGCAATTTTACCGAAACATGGAGCCATAAATGGCATCCAGAATTTAATAATAACAATATCGGGTTTTTGTTTACGAATTTTTCTTCCTACTTTAAGCCAATTAAAGGGATTCACAGAACTAACAGAAATATTAATACGAATGTCCTTGGGAGCAGCACTATCGGAATATTGAGTTTTACCCGGAAACAAGAATGACGGATACTGCAGTTTGAAGGTTTCAATAGCTACATCATACCCTTTTTGAATAAATGCATGTGCCAGACGCTCATTGTAGGTTGCTAATCCGCCTCGTAAGGGATTGGCAGGGCCAATAATGACTATTTTGCGTTTGTCCGTCAATGAAAATATATTTGATTTTTCGTATTATTGAATTTTAATATTATCAATAATACCAAGTTTCTTTTCAATAAGGTAAGTATTCCTTTCAGATGAGTTTCGAGAAACCATTTCTGCAATGAAGCCTGTAAGGAACAGCTGCGAACCGATAATCATACATAAAAGACCTAAATAAAATAACGGTCTATCTGTCATTTTATATGTATCGAGAGCTATTTTAGCATAAGCAAGATATGCAGCAATAATAAATCCTACAATAAAAAGCAATGTTCCCCAAAGTCCAAAAAAGTGCATAGGTCTTTTCCCGAATTTACCAACAAAAGAAATAGAGATCAGGTCAAGAAAACCATTAACAAATCTTTCTATTCCAAACTTTGTCTTTCCATATTTTCGTTCACTATGCTTAACTACTTTTTCTCCAATTCTTTTAAATCCTGCCCACTTAGCAATAACAGGAATATACCTGTGCATTTCGCCATAAACCTCAATACATTTTACAACATCTTTTTTATAAGCTTTTAAACCGCAATTAAAATCGTGCAGCTTTATTTTTGTCATTCTGCGAGTTGCCCAGTTAAAGAGTTTTGTAGGTACTGTTTTTGAGATAGGGTCGTGTCGTTTTTTCTTCCATCCTGAAACAAGATGAAAACCTTGCTCATTAATCATCTTACAAAGTTCAGGTATCTCATCAGGCGAGTCCTGAAGATCGGCATCCATAGTAATTACAATATTGCCCTGTGAATCCTGAAAGCCACAATTAAGTGCAGCCGATTTACCATAATTTCTGCGGAATTTTATTCCTTTGATATTAGAATTTTTTGCTGAAAGACTTTCAATAACATCCCATGATTTGTCAGTGCTTCCATCATCAACAAAAATAATTTCATACGAATATTTATTTTCGTTCATCACTTTTACAATACTCTCGGAAAGTTCAGAAAGTGATTCCTCTTCACAGAATAGTGGTATGACTATAGAAATATCCATATTCATTTCTATTTAAAGTTACTTTCAAACGAATTATCTTTCTTTTTTACAAAAGCTGAAACAATCAAAGAAAGGATAGCTGCCATAGCAGGGACGAACATTAACATACTTAAAAGTTGATTCAACGGTTGCATACGCGATTGTGTTTTTTCATAAATCTGATCAATTTTTTCCTGCGGAAGATTGTACTCCTGAAGTTTCATCATAAAGCCTTCTAATTGCTTTGCCATGTATTCAGGAGCAACATAATTATAAAATAGAAAGTTTAAAACCGAAGCCAATAATCCTCCAATGAGAACAATCAGGAAGCCTTGCAGAACACATGACCAGTACTTAATCTGTCCATCTGAGTATTTCACTCTGTATTCTTTAATTCCAAGAACTATAAGAATAACTGATATTGCAATCGAAATCACAGTAGAAAAAATTGAAAATACCCAGTTAAATAAATTTACATCAAATGCATAATAGATTACAATTAAGAAAACAGAAATACCGACAGAAATTAAACTGTATTTAACGGCATTATCAATGAATGGGTTGTTGGTAATTTTCATGTGTATCATTTTTTAAGAGGTCATTCATACTAATGTTGGGACGATTTTTTTATTTATAGATTGAGTTTATAAAGTTAGTATTTTAGGAAACATGCAAATTCTCAATAATTATTTATTAATCTATTTTCGCAAATGTAATAAATAAATAAAATATGATAGCAATTTGAAGAATTTTTATAATTTTGCATTGGGTAAGTCTTATACGACCAGCTCCCTTTGAACTCCCCCAGGTTCGGAAGAAAGCAAGGGTAAAATGGTTGAGCGGTGCGATATAAGGGGCTTACCCTTTTTTTATTTTAATTATATTGTTAAATATTTTGGATATTGAATGACGCCATGCCTGCAGGTAGGAATTATAATTTTAGAAGTAACTGAAAATTTAAAATCGTTAACATAGCGAAGCAACTTAATGAACATTTTAAGCTGTTAATATT
>CAINEZ010000040.1 GCA_903847905.1 uncultured Bacteroidota bacterium | reverse complement strand
TTCCTTGCATTTATTTATGGCAAAGTTCTGTAAATTTATTGAATTTACTGCTCGTCTATTATTAATCAGCAGACCCTACTTAAATTTTGTAAAAAATAATTTAATAAAAATATTTTTAAGCTATCTCTGAACTGACTGATTTTAAAGAAATGCATAAAAAAAGCCATCTCATTTTTCGAGACGGCTCTTTCAAAGCAATAAAATGTTATAAACTAAATGTGAGAACTTACTTAGTGTATTACAGGCACTAAGAATAAATTATTTTTTAATAGAATCATTTTTAGCTCCTACTGCTGTATTTGAGTTAAGTGTAGGGTTTGTTTGAACTGGTCTTGGTCCCCCAAAAGGTTTTTGTGATATTGATTTACTATTAAGAAATTTACCATTGTTGTCATAAACAAGAGAGAAACGATTGGTATCTTTTTCTATAATGACTTTATAAGTAATTGTATTATTTTTATCTAATTTAAAAGCATCTCTTGTTGTATAACCCGCATAACTTTTTGCAAGATCGTCTTGAACTGCTTTTGGAAGATCTGCAACCTTGAGCGGAGTCCGTGTGCTGTTTGAAGGCTGAGTGGTCGTAGTTTTTGTTGTAGTGGTTGTTGCCGGAGTTGTTTTGTTGTTCTGTGCGTTGGCGTATAGTATTGCCAGTGCTAGGATTAGGACTAAACTGATTTTTTTCATAGTTGTAAATTTTTGGTTTTTTTAATAATTTGATTTATATTTATACTTTAACAATATTAAGTAATACATTTAAAACAACTTATTAGTTGCATGTTAATTATTGTTAATTTTTTTTTAATTCTTTTTTTAATTCTTTTTTTATCCGCACAAAAGATTTGTTTATTTAATTTTATTGAGATTTAGAAATATTGTTTACCTATATTATTAATTTATGAGGAAATTTTTTATTGTCTTTTTTACATTTACTCTTTCTTCTCTTATTTGTATTTCACAGGAAGATGAAGATGCTTTTCAAACCGTTAAGGGGAAAGTTATAGATAAAGATTCCAAAACTCCTCTTTGGGGAGCTAGCGTTATTATTGTTGATTCCAGCTTATTCTTTGGTGCTGTTACCGATTCATCAGGATATTTTAAAATAGAAAAGGTTCCTGTCGGGAGGCAAAGTATAAAAGTACGTTTTATCGGGTACGAGGATTTGCTGATGCCTAATGTGCTGGTAACATCAGAGCAGGATATTTCACTGAATATACAGATGACCGAACTGACAGAGAAAATGAAAACAGTTACTATTGTCGCCAAGATTGATAAGGATAAAGCGCTGAACTCTATGGCAACCATAAGTGCCAGATCATTCAGCATTGATGAAGCACAACGCTATGCCGGAGGCATTACCGATCCGTCGCGTATGGCGCAGGCTTATGCAGGCGTTGCTGCCACATCGAATGATAATAACGAAATTGTTGTTCGCGGAAATTCACCGCGCGGTTTGTTATGGCGGGTGGAAGGTATTGAAATTCCCAACCCTAACCATTTCCGTGAAGATGAAGGAACAACGGGAGGAGGAGTATGCATACTCAGTTCTAATGTTATTTCAAATTCCGATTTTTTTACCAGCGCTTTTCCTGCCGAATATGGCAACGCTCTTTCAGGCGTGTTTGACCTTAACCTGCGTAAAGGTAGCGATGAGTTTTTGCAATCATCCGTTACGGCAAGCGTTGTCGGTACTGAAGTTTCCATTGAAGGGCCATTGTATAAAAAGCGAGAATCATCATACCTTTTAAATTACAGGTATTCAACTTTTGCACTTCTTCATGATATGGGAATTAAAGTTTCGAACGAAAATATTATTCCTAAATTCCAGGACCTTACATTTAACGTCAGCCTGCCTTCCAATAAACTCGGACACACCACGATATTCGGTATTATGGGAGCAAGCAGTTCGGGAATAAAGGCTATAAAAGATTCGTTGCAGCTTATTGATAAAAATAACCGATATGAAGAATTAGACAAAGGCAATGTCTGGATTGCAGGCATTACCAACAATTACCTGTGCCGTGATAAAAAAACTTTTTTTAAATCGGTTATTGCCGTGATGGGTGAGGACAATACAATGACCAACGATACAATGGATTTTCATTATAACGATCATAGGATTTACAATGAAGACATCGGTTACAAAACCATCCGCGCGTCTTTTTTAGCCAATTACAAATTCAATTCAAAACACACAGTGCGCGCAGGTGTTATAGCCAGCGACGAGTTCTATAATTTGTATTCTGAAGGCTACGATTTTGATACGAAACAAAACAGGAAGGTGTTCGATAATAAAGGAAATACTTACATGCTTCAAAGTTATGTTGAATGGAAATACCGCATTACCGATAAAGTAATCATGAATAGCGGAATTCATTACTTGCATTTTTTCCTCAACAATAATAACTCGGTTGAGCCCCGTGCCGGCATCACCTGGCAGCTTGATGAAAGGCAAACGCTTAGTGCAGGACTGGGTTTACATTCCAGGGTTGAACCTATTTCAATATACCTGACAAACATCTCGCACAGCAATAACTATGACAGCCTGCTTAACAAAAATCTGAGTTTATCGAAATCGTTTCACGCTGTGATTGGTTATGATTATTCATTTTCGGATGATTTACATTTCAAAGCCGAAGCGTATTACCAGTATTTATTTAATATACCCGCCGGAATTGGCGTCAACGATCAGTTTTCGGTAGTCAACCTCCGTTATGGCTTTGTTACAATTCCGCTGAATAACCAGGGAAAAGGCAGGAACTATGGCATTGATATCACATTTGAAAGATATTATACAAAATCGTATTATTTTATGATTACAGGTTCGCTTTACGATTCACGTTATATGCCTGCCGATGGGAAAATATACAATACAACTTTTAACGGTAAT
Organism: uncultured Bacteroidota bacterium; assembly: GCA_903847905.1. Classification (GTDB taxonomy): domain Bacteria; phylum Bacteroidota; class Bacteroidia; order Bacteroidales; family CG2-30-32-10; genus CAINEZ01. The sequence continues at coordinate 13,397 of CAINEZ010000040.1, read as the reverse complement.
TATATTTTCAATGCGCTTACCGGAAAAGAATGGACTTTCGGTAATAAGAAAAATAAAACGTTGGGAGTTAACTTCCGCTTTTTATACAGGGGTGGTATGCGTTACCAGGGAATTGATCTTGCCGCATCGAATCTGGCCGGGCAAGCTGTGTACTATAAGAACGAAAATTTCACTCTCATCACGCCCGATGTTTATAATATAGATATGGGTATTAATTTTAAAAGAAACCGGCAAAAATATTCGTGGATAATATCGCTTGATTTTAATAATCTTACCAATCAGAAAAACATCATCGGGATTAAATATAATGTATATACAGGAACTATTAAATATAATTACGACCTTTTGTTGCTGCCGATTATAAGCTTCAAAGTAAATTTCTGATTCTTGTTTCCTCTTAACTATTCGTCTTGCTGTTATGTATCCCCCGAAATTAATTTTTCGACTTTTCCCTGTTACCTAATTTGAGTTAAGGATTGATATTATACCAATTGTATTTATTTTTTAGTCTAATAAAAAAATAAATTACAATTGTAAATGCCGATGCTACATGAAAATAGTTCAATAAGACGAAGTCGCAATTGGACTATATTGAATGTGCTATCGGTATTATACCAATGCTTATTATGAAATTGTCCAAAGGATAAGTTCATAATTATGCAGTGGTAAATGCCGATAGACAATATGTTTAGTCCTGCATTTTTGGACTATTACATATTGCGCTATCGGTATTAATTGCAATTACAACTTGTAGAAAAGAAAAACTTTGTATTTGGCAATAACTTAATAATATCATCTTGTTTGTCATCATGAATAGAGATCACGCGCAAATCAACGACTTTTAAAGTGTTTTGTAATTTGGCTATTTCCTTTGGAAATTCCTGAATTTGGTTTCCCCACATATCAAGAAAAGTCATTTTTGTAAGATTGCTTATCGTGGGCGGAAGGTGCGCAATTATGTTCTGGTTCAAAATAAGTTTTTTTATATTTACAAGCTGTCCTATTTCAGAATACAGGGTGTCGATATCATTTGCTGAAACATCAAGCACTTCAAGTTTTGTGAGAACACTTATACCTTTTGGTATCTCCGTAAGTTTGTTCTTGCTAAGGTTGAGCACCTGCAGGTTTTTAAACGTATAAATTTCTTTAGGGATTTCTTTAAGTTTCTTTTTACGAAAATTTAATTTGTAAACCTTTTCCGGATTTTTAAGCGCTAAAGCAAGATCGGTATATTCTATCTGCTTTGACAATGCAATAGAATCAAGCAACTGCGCTCTGCAATCATAGCTAATTATAAAAAGAAAAAAGATTATTATTTTAATGTGAATGTTTTTCATTCTTAGGAATTGCTAATTATATAAAGATTTTAATGTGTTTATATGTGTCTTTGTGGCTTAATGCCGATAAATTTCGATATATTTTTATATTCAAGATTTTTATTTTAACCGCAAAGTGCGCAGAGTCCCGATAATTATCGGGATCGCAAAGTGCGCTAAGAAATCTTTGAATTCTTTGCGTATTTTTCTTTGCGTTCTCAACGGTTATTTTTATTTGTATAACATCAATTATTAAATTGCATTTTAAAATTTACCTTAACCATCAACTTCATTATTTCTTCAGTATCTTTTCAGCAATTTGCTTGTCAATTACTAATTGTTTTTTTAATTGTTCAATGTCCGGAAATTTAATTTCATCACGAAATCTTTCAATAAAGTTAACGTTCAAATTTTCAGAATAGATATTTTTATCAAAATTAAAAATATTTACTTCTATAACTAATTTATTTCCTCCAAAAGTCGGGCGCGTGCCTATACTCGCCATTCCACTGTATTTTTCCAAACCATATTCAATTTCAACAGCATAAATTCCCTGTGCAGGAATTAGTTTATATTTATCGGAAATTTTAATATTGGCAGTAGGAAAGCCTAATGTTTTTCCAATGCCGTCGCCTTTTACAACCTTGCCACATAAAGAATAATTATATCCTAAAAATTTATTTGCCAACCGGATATCACCGCTCATCAAGGCTTTCCTAATTTTAGTGGAACTTACAGCTACCTCGCCGACTTTCTGAGCAGCTATCTCTTCAACTTCAAAATCATATTGTTTTCCATAATCTGCAAGATGGCGAAATTCTCCCTGCCTGTTATTTCCATAGTGATGATCGTAGCCTATCACTAATTTTCTTACGTGCAGTTTATCAATCAGTATATTTTTTATGAAGTCAAAATAAGGAACAGAAGCAAAATCATGAGTAAAGGGAATTATAATAAGGTGTCCGATGCCTTGCTTTTCTAATAATTTAATCTTTTCTTTTTCCGTATTCAGAACAAAAATGTTTTTTTCTTCGGGATGCAATACAATTTGAGGATGAGGGCTAAATGTAATTATTACTGATTCGCCACCTGCTTCGGTTGTAAGTTTTTTAACTCTTGAAATAATTACCTGGTGACCTATATGCAAACCGTCAAATGTACCTATTGTTGCCACTGCATTAGGAACGGGTATATAATCATCAATTTCTCTGTAAACTCTCATGCTTTAAATTTTCGTTATATGCGGGTTTTAAAATATATTTTGAATGGCTTAAAATTATAAATTTTGATTTTCAGTTTTGTTATTAGTTCTTTTGTTAATTGTTGTTTCTTGCCTGCCTGACCGCGAGGCTGGTTATGGTTATTTAAGTTTGTATGGTTAGTTAATATAGATTCGCAAATCAAAGAACTGTTCAAACGAAAACCAACAACAATTAAACTAAAACTAAAAAAACCAGAAACTGTGAACTAAAAAAAATACAGTTTTATCTTGTTCTTAATTTATCCCGCTTTCCATTCTTTTCAAAATTAGTAAAATATTATTTGGTAAAGGTTGCTGGTCTTGAATAAATATTCTAATTTCGTTCACGAAAAATTATTTTATAACTTATTTAATCCGATTTTATGGGAAAAAATACCGGAAAAATATCGCAGATCATTGGCGCTGTGATTGATGTTGTTTTTGAACAGGAAGAAAAACTTCCTAATATTTATGATGCATTAGAAGTAACCAGACCTGACGGTCAAAAAGTTATTCTTGAATGCCAGCAACACATTGGCGAAGATACGGTACGTACAATTGCTATGGACTCTACCGATGGCTTATGCAGGGGAATGGACGTTATTGATCTTGGAGCGCCTATTTCGATGCCGGGCGGCGAATATATCAGGGGCCGCTTATTCAATGTTATAGGTGAAACCATTGATGGCATGGAAGCTGTACCCAAAGGGAAATTATACACAATTCACAGAGACCCTCCTGAATTTGAAGATCTTTCTACACAAAAAGAAGTTCTTTATACAGGGATAAAAGTAATAGACCTTATTGAGCCTTACGCAAAAGGGGGAAAGATCGGGCTTTTTGGCGGCGCAGGCGTTGGCAAAACCGTTATAATTATGGAATTGATCAATAATATTGCTAAAGGTTACCAGGGCATGTCGGTATTTGCAGGCGTTGGCGAAAGAACAAGAGAGGGCAACGATTTGCTTCGCGAAATGATAGAATCGAAAGTTATTAAATACGGCGACAAGTTTTCTGAATCCATGGAAAAAGGAGGCTGGGATTTGAGTTTAGTTGATAAAGAGGAATTGAAAAAATCCACTCTTGCCCTTGTATTCGGTCAAATGAATGAACCTCCCGGCGCCCGCGCCCGTGTTGCATTATCAGGATTAACAATGGCTGAATATTTCCGCGATGGCGATGAACAAACCGGTGGTCGCGACATACTGTTCTTTATGGATAATATTTTCCGCTTCACACAGGCAGGCTCGGAAGTTTCGGCATTGCTTGGAAGAATGCCTTCAGCAGTAGGTTATCAGCCAACTCTTGCTACCGAAATGGGAATTATGCAGGAAAGGATCACTTCTACAAAACGCGGCTCTATCACTTCTGTTCAGGCTGTTTATGTACCTGCCGACGACCTTACCGACCCTGCGCCGGCTACAACATTTGCACATCTTGATGCAACAACAGTCCTCGACCGTAAAATATCAGAACTTGGTATTTATCCCGCCGTTAATCCTCTTGATTCCACTTCCCGTATCCTTACTCCCGATATCGTAGGAATAGAGCATTACAACACAGCTCAACAAGTAAAAGAAATTTTACAGCGATATAAAGAACTTCAGGATATTATAGCCATTCTTGGCATGGACGAACTTTCAGAAGACGACAAACTTATAGTTCAGCGTGCACGAAGAGTGCAGCGCTTCCTTTCGCAGCCGTTCTTTGTCGCAACCCAGTTTACAGGTGTTCCCGGCGCTTTTGTAAGTATAGAAGATACCATAAAAGGTTTTAAAATGATTATGAACGGCGAAGTTGACGAATATCCCGAAATGGCTTTCAGTATGGTTGGCACTATTGAAGAAGCTATTGAAAAAGGAAAGAAGATGATCGAAGAGGCGAAGTAAGGTATAAGTTATAAGGCATAAGGGAAAAGTTGACAAGTTTAAAGTTCAAGGTTCAAAGTTTTCCGGTTCCTCATGTGGGTTCTTATGACTATGATTTTTTAATGGAAATTTTATATTGAATCATAATATCCGGATGATATAACCGGGCATAATTATTTGTAATTATTTGAAAACGGACTGGTGGCAATGTACAAGTTATGAGTCATGCGAGGACAACCAGTTTTGACTTTAGAAATATTATAGTATTTTAATATTTTTTTTGTATCTTAGCTAAATGAAAAAAAATAAACAAAAAGGACTTGATTTTATCATTGACAAAATCACTAATTCAATCGAAAATACTTCGACTGGAGAAGTTTTTGACACTGAAATAGTGAAATTAACAATTAAGGACAGTATTCAGATTAAAAAATCAGTTTGGATATTCGATTGGACAAAAGAACTCAAAGATAAAAGCAAAGAAGTATATAAGCTCACAACGACAAATAATCCAAGTATTATTCAAGGACTGATAAGTATTGAAGACAAGCAAGATCATATTTTTATGCACTTGATTGAGAGTGCAAAATTTAACAAAGGCGTGGACAAAATATATTTCGGAGTGCCAGGAAATCTTGTTGCTTTCGCATGCAAAATTTCGGTAGACAAAGGTTACGAAGGATTTGTTGCTTTTGATGCTAAGACAGCGTTAATTAGACATTACGAACATTCACTAGGAGCAACTCATTTTCGTGGACTGCGTATGTATATTCAGACAAGTGCTGCTATAAAATTAATTTCACAATATTTTAAATCATAAATGAAATGGGACTAATTAGAGAACCTAAAGACATTGACTTTACTGTTAAATCTGAACCGTGGACAGAGGAAGAACTTGCTGACTTCAGAAAGTTAATGGAAGAAATCAAAGGCAAAAAAAAGATATACAGACTTCCTCTTACAAAATCTAAACGAAAAAAAAAGGTAGCCTAATTTTATCTAATCGCATAAACGCATAACCTAGGTCTGCCATCAGCAGCGGTTCCGATAGCTATCGGGGGTGGTTGACGGGATAGAACAGTGTTCTTTAAAAATATTATTGCGGCGGACACGTCCGACTCCGCCTGCCTTGTCCGCCAATGTAAGCAGCACTTGTTCGCTACCCACCATTTGAAAAAAAATAAATAAATTATTTGGATAATTAAAATTATTGTACTTACTTTGTACTTACAAAATATATAATAATGGATATTTCAATAATACCGATAGGCAATTCTAAGGGGATACGGCTAAGTAAAACCTTACTGGAAAAATACAATATCAGAGACACAGTTGAATTGATATTGGAAAAAAGTTATATCATTATCAGACCTAAACACTCGCCAAGAAAAGGTTGGGAGAAATCGTTTAAACGCATGCACGAGAATGGCGATGACAAACCATTAATGGCTGATATTTTCGAAGACGAAAATTTTGAAGAATGGACTTAAATCAATATCACATTGTATTGGTCAATCTTGACCCAACAGTTGGCAGTGAAATTAAAAAGACTCGACCATGTGTTATTATTTCTCCAAACGAAATGAATAGATATCTGCAGACTGTTATTATTGCACCTATGACAAGTCAATCCAGGAATTATCCTACACGAATTGAAGTTAAACATCATAATAAAAAAGGATGGGTTGTATTAGACCAGATACGGACTGTAGACAAGTTGAGGATTTTGAAAGTATTGGATAAATTGACAGACAAAGAAATTTTAAAATTAAAATCAATAATTAAAGAAACTTTGGTTTACTAGATCAAACGGCGGGTAACTTAGATCTGCCACCAGCGGTTGTTCCGCCGTTAGAAGCCATTAATCGTTAGGATACATTATAAAAAAATCAACATAAATAAATATTTTAAAATTATGTTCATAGAAATCATCACTCCCGATAAAAAGATTTTTTCAGGCGAAGTCAGCCTTGTGCAACTGCCCGGAACCAATGGTTCTTTTGAAATACTTAAAGATCATGCCCCCATTGTTTCAACCCTTTCAAAAGGAAAAATAAAAATAATAAATTCCGAAAAAGCGATACAATTTTTTGAAATAAATAGCGGTGTTGCTGAAGTGCAAAAGAATAAAATTATTGTTCTGGCTGAATAATATTTAAAACCTTTTGTGCTGTTAAGTTTTTATTCGTAAAAAGTCAACAGTCAATAGTTGGCAATTATTTTTTTTATTTTTGTATAGCATTAGTATAACTTGTAAAAAAAATTCAAGATGAAAAAGATTTTTATTTTAGTAATCATTTTTTTTAGCGCTTTGACCATGAATAGCGTCAAAGCCCAACAACCATACATGGTAAAAGATATAGCAGTTGGTAGTGTTTATTCATCGCCCCGTAATCTGGTGAATGTAAACGGAACTTTATTTTTCTGCGCAGCAGATGGTGTAAATGGGTTTGAATTATGGAAAAGTGATGGTACTGCTTCAGGAACAGTGCTTGTAAAAGATATTTATCCCGGGAGCAATGGCTCCAACCCGAATACCATGACCAATGTTAATGGGACATTATATTTTATAGCTACAACAAGTCTTGGTAATAAACTTTGGAAAAGCGATGGAACTAATGCCGGTACAGTAATGGTAAAAGATATTTACCCCGGAAATACTGTCACTTTATACGATCCCAGGCTGCTTACTAATTTAAATGGCACTTTACTCTTTAGCGCTAGTGATGGTGTCCACGGGGCTGAATTATGGAAAAGCGATGGAACGGATGCTGGCACTGTAATAGTAAAAGATATACTGACTGGTTATAATTCTTCAGGACCCGATTACATTACCGCCATGGGAAATTATGTGTTCTTTGCGGCAAATGATTCCATCCATAGTATTGAATTGTGGAAAAGTGATGGCACTAACTCCGGAACCGTGATGGTAAGTGATTTTTATCCCGGAGATTATGCTTCCGCTCCAGGTTTGCTTACTAATATTAATGGTACCTTGTTTTTTGTTCCTCTTTATGGTCAATATGCAGAAGAATTGTGTAAAAGCGATGGAACTGCTGCCGGTACAGTACTTGTAAAAGATATCTTTCCTGGTGCAGGGTATTCTTACCCATCCAATCTCACAAATGCAAATGGAACACTATTCTTTTCTGCTAATGATGGTACAAATGGCGTTGAAGTATGGAAAAGCGATGGTACTGACGCCGGAACAGTGATAGTTAAAGATATTAATCCGGGTAGCAGCGACTCTAATCCCTGCAGTTTTACGAATGTTAATGGAATAGTTTTCTTTATTGCAAATGATGGTGTTCATGGAAATGAATTGTGGAAAAGCGATGGTACTGCTACCGGAACCCTTATGGTAAAAGACATTTATGTCGGCAGTCCTTCTTCTTCGCTTGCTTACCTGACAGATGTAAACGGAACTTTATATTTTGCCGCAAACGATGGTATTAATGGAAATGAATTGTGGAAAAGCGATGGTACTACTACAGGAACGATTATGGTAAAAGACATTTACACCGGCAGTTCTTCTTCTTCGCCTGCTTACCTGACTGATGTAAATGGAACTTTATTCTTTTCCGCCAATGATGATTACGATGGAATTGAATTATGGGCATTGAATTCTTTATCGGGTGTTGGGCAACTGGATGAGGCTGACAATATATTGAACCTCTTTCCAAATCCGGCATCTGATATGGTTTCTTTAAATATAAGCAACACAAATAATGAAGAAGTTGTTTTAAATATTTACAATGAATTGGGTGTTTTGGTAAAATCCGAATTGCTTACACAAAACAAAACGCAAATTAATGTAGGAAACTTAAGTAACGGTATTTACCTGTTTACTACTTTGTCAAAAAACCGGAATAAAAAAATTATTATTCAAAGATAAATTATTGAGAATACATTTTTTGTCTTCATTTATGCTTGCATCTTAATAATTTGGTATCTCTTAAACCTGAGAAAGCAAATTTATACAGCCTGTTTTTTCTGTTCCATTTTAAATTTCTTAACAAAATATTCTGCGATCTGAATAGCATTGGTAGCTGCGCCTTTCCGAAGATTATCAGCAACTATCCACATATTTAAAGCGTTTGGCCTTGTATCATCTCTTCTAAGTCTTCCGACAAAAACCTCATCTTTTCCTTCTGCATAAATAGGCATAGGGTAAACCGAGTTTAAAATGTCATCTTCAAATATTACCCCTGAAGTACCAGATAAAAGCATTCTTACTTCTTTAAGATCAAAGTTTTCATTAAACTCAACATTCACTGATTGGGAATATCCGCCAAAAACAGGAACGCGGGCAACAGTAGCCGTAATTTTTATATCATTACTATTTAATATTTTTCGGGTCTCATCGCTAAGTTTCATCTCTTCTGTGGTATATCCAGAATGCAGGAATGTTCCGCCATGAGGAATAACATTCAAATCGATAGGGTAAGGATAAGCTGTTTCTCCCTCTATACCGTTTCTTTCATTCTTCAATTGCTGAACTGCTCTAACGCCTGTACCGGTAACCGATTCATAAACCGAAATTACCATGCGATTAATTTTAAAACTGCTATGAAGAGCAGCAACTGCCATTACTAATTGAATAGTTGAACAATCGGGATTTGCAATTATCCTGTCGCGTTCTTTTAAAATATGAGCATTTATTTCAGGAACTACCAGCGGAACTTTTTCGTGCAACCTCCATGCCGATGAGCTATCGATTACTATTGTTCCTCCCTTTGCAAATCGGGGAGACCACTCCATGGAAACAGTTGACCCAGCAGAGAATAAAGCAATATCTGGTTTTTCTTCAAAACACTGTTCAATCGTTCTTATTTTATAAGGCTGTTTATTAAAATAAATCTCTTTCCCTGCCGATTTTATTGACGCGCAAGGAATAAAATCAGTAATGGGAAATTTACGTTCTTCGAGTACTTTGGCTACAACACCACCTACAAGCCCCGTGGCGCCTACAACTGCGATCTTCATATCAACAACAATTATAAAAAAACGAATTTACAATTATATACAAAAATAGTATATTTACACACTTCTATTTTAGAAAAATAATTTTTTATGAAAAAAATATTTTTGTTCTTACTCTTTCTTCCTGTTTTTGTTTTTTCTCAGGTAACCGATAATTTTACGGACGGTGACTTTACTAATGATCCTATATGGACAGGAGATAATGCAAAATTTGAAGTTAATAGTTCATATCAATTGCATTTGAATACTACTGGCGCAGATACATCAATTCTTTGTACCGGCAATTCTGCAATGAATAACACTGAATGGAACTTCTGGATAAAACTTTCTTTTCAAACTTCTGCAAATAATAATGCGCGTGTTTACCTTGTTTCCGACCAACAGGATATTTCCGGTTCGCTTAATGGTTATTTTGTACAAGTAGGCGAATCGAACGACAGCCTTGCTTTATTCAAACAAACAGGAAATGATCTTGAGAAAATCATTAAGGGAACTATTGCATATACAAATAATTCAACAAACACATTACGTATTCGTGTAACCCGCGACAATTCAGGAAACTGGAGTCTTTATTCAGATCCCATTGGCGGAACAGCATTTCAATTAGAAGGGACAGGGTTTGATAACACATTCTCGACAACTTCATGGTTTGGGGTTTTTTGTAAATATACAACAGGTAATGCTGCGAAATTTTATTTCGATAATTTTTACGTTGGGCAAATTATTGTCGACACTATACCACCAGCAATAAGTTCGGTGCAAGTAGTATCATCAACACAGCTTGATGTTCAATTCTCTGAAAATGTAAGCGCAACAACGGCTCAGAATGTTGCAAATTATTCCGTTAACAACAGTATTGGAAATCCATCAAACGCTGTTATAGACGGAACTTATGGCAATCTGGTACATCTTACTTTTCCAGCTGCTTTTACGCCGGAAATAAATTATACAATCAGCATCAGCAATGTTCAGGATCTAAGCAACAATACTATGATAGCTGATAGCAGTACATTTTCTCTTTACACGCCAAAAGCTTATGATGTACTTATAAACGAGCTGATGCCCGATCCCGATCCTCCGGTAAATTTACCGAATTATGAATATGCCGAATTATATAACCGTACACCTTATGCAATAAATTTAAAAAACTGGAAACTTATCATAGGCTCTTCTTTAAAAGTATTACCTTCTGTAATTATTGAGCCTGATAGTTTTCTTATACTTTGTGCACAAACAGCAGTGCCTTCTTTTACAGCTTATGGCGCTGCAGCCGGTCTCTCAAGTTTCTCGCTTACAAATTCCGGACAAACAGTTACTCTTTCTGATTCTTCAGAGCATATAATTCATACAGTAACTTATACAGATTCATGGTACCAGGATGCTTCAAAAGATAATGGTGGCTGGTCACTTGAACTTATTGACCCTTCCAATCCATGCGGTGATGCTGCAAACTGGAGCGCTTCAATTGATCCTGACGGTGGCACTCCCGGAAGAAAAAATTCAATTTATTCTGCCAATCCCGACAATATTCCTCCTCAACTTAGCAGTGTAAATATTATTTCTGCAACAAGTATCCAGTTAAATTTCAGCGAACCAATAGATAGCATATCCCTTATAAATCCTGCTGCATATTTAATTGATAACGGCATAGGCGTCCCTTCTTCGGTAACTCTTGTAAAACCGGAATACAAAAAAGTTATATTAAATCTTTCTGCCTCATTACTACCTGATATTCTTTACACCTGCACTGTTATTGATACGATTCATGACTGTGCCGGAAACTCAGCAGTTTCGACAAGCAGCGTATTTTCTCTTTACAACCCTAAACAATTTGATGTAGAGATTAACGAAATAATGGTTGACCCCGACCCTCCTGTTGGCTTGCCAAATTTCGAATACGTGGAATTATTCAACCGTACTGTTTATCCTATCAGCATGAAAGGATGGATGCTTCAGGTAGGCGGAACATTTAAAACCATTCCCGATGCTACAATAGATCCGCATGGTTATTTGTTGCTTTCATCTACCGGCGGAGTTACATCATTATCAAATTACGGAACTGTTTTGGATGTTACAAGTTTAACTATTACTAACTCTGGCGAAACGCTTTCATTGTATGATTCACTTTACAGGGTAATATCAACTGTAACATTTACGGACAACTGGTATCAGGATTCTTACAAGAAAAATGGTGGCTGGTCGTTGGAACAAATAGATCCGAACAATCCATGTGGCGGCGCTGAAAACTGGCGCGCTTCCAACAGTTTGTATGGAGGAACTCCTGGAGCAGTTAATTCTATTAATGCTTCGAACCCTGATAATGTGATACCTCAATTGGTACGCGTAAGCCTTATCAACAGCAACAGCATTCAGCTATATTTCAGCGAAACAATGGACAGCATTTTCCTGCAAAACACATTAAACTATACGATAGATAATGGTATTGGCAATCCGATTTCGGCAAGCCCTGCTGCGCCCGATTATCTTTCGGTTGTACTGATTTTTTCCCCTGCCATTCAAACAGGGTTATATAAAGTAACAGTTACAGACACATTAACAGATTGTGTTGGAAATGTGCTACCCATAAGCAGTTTTGCATATTTTGCTATTCCGCAGATACCTGTTAAAAATGATATTGTAATTAACGAAGTCCTTTCTAACCCTAAAGATAATGGTGTTGATTACGTGGAAATATACAACCGTTCAAATAAAATCTTCGACCTTAAAGATATGGTTCTTTCTTCGTATGATACAATAGCATCTGCGCTTACAGATGTTAAAGACATTTCAGCAAACGGATATCTTATATTTCCACAAGATTATATTGCGCTTACTACAGATCCGGCTATTGTTAAAAATCAATACAATACTACTAACCCAAATGGATTTGCGCAGATGGCTTCCCTGCCTTCGTTAAACAACGACAATGGGATTGTTGCAATTGCATTGAAGAATGGAACTGTTATCATTGACAAATTGATATACACTGCCGATATGTCTTATCCTCTGCTAACTTCAACTGACGGCGTTTCTCTTGAAAGAATTAATTTCAACAGACCTACAAACGATAAAACCAACTGGCATTCTGCTGCAAAAAACGCCGGTTTCGGAACACCTGCCTATAAAAATTCTCAATATTCAGATGGCGTTCCTGCTGATGATCCTGTAAGTGTTTCGCCCGAAATATTTTCACCTGATAATGATGGCAACAACGATGTACTTAACATTAATTACAAATTTGATATTGCCGGATACCTTGGCACTATTACAATTTATGATGCAAGCGGCAGACTGATACGTAACCTTGTGAAGAGCGAATTGCTTGGGACATCCGGAAATTTTTCATGGGATGGAATTACAAATGATAACGAAAAAGCGCGCATAGGAATTTATGTTATTTACTTTGAAGTATTAGACATGAAAGGAAATGCAAAGCATTATAAAAAATCAGCAGTGCTGGCAGGTAAGTTGTAATTTAATATAAGTGTTGATCCTGCCACTAAAACAAATAACTATACATTAAAAGCAACTTATTGAAAAATAATAGCGTCTTATAATAAAAAATTAAATTAATTTTTTTGTATCATTGTATCATTAATTATGCGAATCAAAGGTTAAATATATTTTTGAAAATTAAAAATACAGAAAAATAGAAAGTAAAAAAAAACGCAGATTTCTATGCCGAGAGCTATAATTACCTGAACAGATGTTTACGATTTCTGCCAAACTGTAATTATATATTATTCTTGGCTATCCATATAAAATTAGAGTTATCCGCGTTTTAATTAAAAACTTTCAGCCTTTGGAGTGTTAATTATTATTTTTTAAGAAGAAATATTATGATAAATACTATAAAAATATTTTTCTTTTTTGCATTATTGATATTTACTTCTGGCTATGTAAAATCTCAGCCCGGATGCCCTAACATTAATGCAGGACCTGACCAGACGATTAACTGTACAACAACAAGTACAAATCTTACTGCAACTG
>CAINEZ010000039.1 GCA_903847905.1 uncultured Bacteroidota bacterium | reverse complement strand
TCTTTAAGAAAAAGCCCTACAGCCCAGCCTATAAGGGGCATAACAGCCTGAAAAATTCCAAAAAAAGCGCCTGCTTTTAACGATACAGATATTTTGTTTTTCACACATGTTCCGAAACATAGCGACACCGCAAAAGCATCCATTGATAATGCAAAAGCTACGAATATGATTGTGAGTAAATTCAAGAGGTAATTAGTGTTAAGTTAATAAACAGGTGGCGTAAAGATTGCTTCGTCGCTTGCCTGCAGGCAATGCAGGTACTTCCCCGTAATGACGTCATTGCGAATCCAGCAAATGCGGGATAAAGCAATCATAATGCAATAATTAAAGTTTAACATAACATTAATTTACAACAACATTATAGTTTTTTCAAGGTATTTGGCATCTTCTTCATCAAAAGAATTACGTTCTTTGCTGTCAATATCCAATACTGCAAAAACATTTCCATTGTTATCTTTCAAAGGTACAACAATTTCTGATTTCGATCGTGAATCGCAGGCAATATGCCCTGGAAATTTTTCAACATCAGGAACAATAATTGTTCTTTTCAGGTTAACACACGCCCAGCAAACACCCTTATCTTTAAGTAATACCTGGCATGCAAGCGGACCCTGATAAGGACCAACTATTAATTTATCTTCGATGATCCTGTAAAAGCCACACCAGAAAAAATAATCCATCTTATTATAAAGAACAGCAGAAATAGTTGCCATTCGCGCTGTTTCATCATTACATTTTTTCAAAAGTTCTTCTATTTGCGAATATAATCGCTTATACCTGCTTTCCTTCTTTTGTTTTTCCATATTGCAAAATTAATCCGAATAATTTATAAAACCGCAAGAATTAATCTGATAATATAATATTTCTATATTTTTTTATTCCACTTCTTTTATATTACTTTTGCTTCATGTATAAGAATAAAAATATTAAACGCACCGAACTTTCCGAATTAGGTGAATTTGGTCTTATCAAGCGTCTTACAAAAGATTTTAAAATTTCAAACCCTTCCACTTTAAAAGGGGTTGGCGATGATGCCTCTGTTATCAGTCATGAAGGCGATGAGATACTTGTTTCTACTGATCTTTTAGTTGAAGGAATCCACTTTGATCTCACTTACACACCACTAATTCATCTTGGATACAAGGCGGCAATTGTAAATTTCAGTGATATTGCAGCTATGAATGGAATACCTGAACAGATCACTGTTAGCATAGCATTGTCAAATCGTTTTCCATTGGAGGCTGTAGAAGAATTATATGAAGGAATAAATCTTGCATGTAAAAAATACAAAGTTGACCTGGTTGGAGGCGACACATCATCAAGTGTTTCAGGGCTATTTATAAGTGTTACGGTTATTGGAAGAGCAAATAAAGACACCATCACTTATAGAAACGGCGCTAATGTTAATGATCTTATTTTTGTTTCGGGCGATCTTGGCGCAGCTTATATGGGGCTTCTTCTGTTAGAAAGAGAAAAGCAGGTTTTTCAAGCCGACCCGGAAATTCAACCTGAATTAAAAGGGTATGAATACATTCTCGAAAGACAGTTAAAACCAGAAGCAAGAACCAGTGTTGTAAAATTATTGAAGGAACATCAAGTAATTCCAACTTCCATGATCGATATTTCCGACGGTCTGGCTTCTGAAATTCTTCATATTTGCGATGCATCAGAAAAGGGTTGCTGTTTATACGAGGAAAAAATACCTGTTGATGCAACTACTGTTTCGATGGCAGAAGAGTTTAAAATTGATCCTACTACTGCTGCATTAAACGGAGGTGAAGACTATGAATTACTTTTCACCATAAAACAACAGGATTTTGAAAAGATAAAAGACCTTGCAGAAATTACTCCTATAGGTCATATAACAGAAGCCGATGCAGGAGCTAACCTTATAAGCCGTGACGGAACGTTTGTGCAGTTAATTGCGCAGGGATGGGAAGCTTTCAAAAAAAATAAAGAGTAAAATTTATAAATAAATAAATTAGGTATATGGTATAAAGGAAATCAATATACCTTTATCCTTTTATACCTTATTCCTTAAATAAAATGTTTATACCATTCAAATTCTAATGAAAAAAAACAAAGTCGACTTTACTCAGTCATCAGTCATCAGTCATCAGTCAGCAGTTTGCAGGTTGTGGTCGGTTGTATATATTAAGTATTTTATAATTTCATTTATTATTGGAATATTTTTCACATCCTGCGGTAGCAGCGAAGAAAATTATGTACCCAAACCCAAAGGATATTTCAGAATGGATCTGCCTGTAAAAAAATATGTACTGTTTGATTCAGCTTATCCTTATACATTCGAGTATCCTGTGTATGCAAAAGTTTTACCCGACACTGATAAATATGCAGAACCATACTGGATGAATCTTAAATTTCCTTTGTTTAAAGGGAATGTACACATAAGCTATAAATCAGTAAAGAAAAATCTTTCCAAATTCACTAATGATGCTTACAACCTTGCCATGAAACATATCCCTAAAGCTAACAATATTGAGGATGTGCGCATCTGCATAAAAGCTCATAATGTATATGGAATAATTTATAATATTGAAGGGGAGGGTGCCGCATCCACATACCAGTTCTTTGTTACAGACAGTGTTTCAAATTTTTTAAGAGGGGCTTTGTATTTTAATTTTAAACCCAATAACGATTCGCTTGCTCCCGTAATAGACTTTGTAAAAGAAGACATAAATCATTTCATTAAGACATTCCGCTGGAAAAAGTTATAATAAATAAGAATAAAGGTATATGGTATAGTAGCATCCATACATACCTTATAACCTTTATACCCTATTCCTTTATAAATGTATAAATAGTTATTAAAAATAATACTACAAACTTTTAGATCTTTCAAATAAGATACTTTGCTGCAATCGGCATCCTTCTTCCCATTCCGAATGCTTTAGGTGATACCCGAAGAATTGGAGGAGTTTGATAACGTTTCCATTCGCTTGCATTTACCATCTTCAGTACTTTGTACACGGTAGGTTCATCAAATCCCATTTCAATTATTTCATCAGGTCCGAGCGACATTTCGATATATTGAAAAAGAATTTTATCAAGAATTTCATATTCGGGTAAAGAATCATTGTCCTTCTGATTAGGCCGCAATTCGGCTGAAGGAGGTTTAGTAATTGAATTTTGCGGAATAATTTCTTCTTTACTATTTATAAAATTTGCCAGTTCATAAACCTGTGTTTTATAAACATCGCCCAGCACTGAAATTCCACCGCACATATCGCCGTATAATGTTCCATATCCTACCGCAGCTTCGCTTTTGTTGGAAGTGTTTAATAAAATATATCCGAATTTATTCGATAAAGCCATTAATATTACTGCCCGAACACGCGCCTGAATATTTTCTTCAGTAATATCAAAAGATTTTCCGGTAAATGATGACTTAAGAGTTTTTTCAAATGTATTATAAGCCTCTTCAATACTGATTATTTCATAAGGTATTCCTAAATTATTTGCAAGAATCTCAGCATCTTTAATGGAATGTTCTGATGAGAATTTTGATGGCAAAAGTACTCCTTTAACATTTTCTTTGCCAAGCGCTTTAACAGCAAGTGCGCAGGTTACGGCAGAATCAATTCCGCCGGATAATCCAATGACGGCACTTTTAAATCCTAATTTAAAAAAATAGTTTTTTATTCCCATTACAAGTGCATCATGAATCATTCCAATCTCTGACTTGTGCCTTATGCCTTGTGACTTGTAACTATGAATATATAATTTCTCAAGCTCAAAAATTTTAAAATCTTCCTCAAAATATTTCAGCTCTTCAACAATATCACCCTCTTTATTAATAGCCATGGATCCCCCGTCAAATAATAATTCTGTTTGGGCGCCTATATGGTTTATATAGAATAAAGGTATTTTATATCGTTTAACATTTGCAGTTAAAATGCTTTTACGTACTTCTGCTTGTTTGTAATTAAAAGGCGAAGCAGCAATATTAATTATAAAGTCGGGTTTTTGTTTTATAAGTTCATCCATTGGATTTGCTATGTACAAAGGATCATCAGAAATATTCCAAAGATCTTCACAAATAGTAATTGCAATACGTTTGCCTTGGTATTCAATAGTTTTAAAGTTTCGGTTAGGTTCAAAATATCTGTACTCATCAAACACATCATAATTGGGTAGTAAGGTCTTATGCCTGATATCAGTGATTTTACTGTTGTTCAGAAAAAATGCCGAGTTGTAAAGACGTTTACCTTTTAGCTCGGGATTAAAATAAGGAGAACCAATTATTGCTGCGATATCATTGCATTCAGAAGCAATTATATTTATTGAATCAATACATTTTAAAATGAAATTGTCAAAATTTAAAAAATCACGGGGAGGATAACCGCATACAGCAAGCTCTGAAAACACTACCAGATCAATGTTCTGTAATTTTGCTTTTTGAATGCAATCAATAATTTTATTTGTATTGCTTTCAAAATTGCCTATATGATAATTCAATTGAGCTAAAGCAATTTTCATATTGCAAAGTAAATAAAAAATCCCGATTCAGTAATGAACCGGGATGTGGAAATAATATTTGGTCTTTTAAAATAATATTCCAACCGTTAATCCTACATAATTAAATACAGCAATTTGCTCTAAAGCAGTACGTTTTCTATTTAATAATTTTTCCGAATTCTTTTTAAGCGCATTTGTAAATCCGTTGTTGTAATTTAGCGAGAACACAATAGAGGTAGAACCTGAGAGATTATATTCGGCACCCAATCCAACATCCAGAGCAAGTCTTATAAAATTTACATCTTTTGCAATATCAACATCCTGGCGTGTTGTATCAGAAAACCCCAGAAATTTTCCGTCATCGTTAGCATGAGTTTTCCACAAAATTGAGGCATCAAAACCAAACTCTCCGAAATATGTCATTGAACCAATTTGATTAGTTTTAAGTTTTAAATGCAAAGGTATGTTAACGTAACGCAACCAATAAGTCCTTTTTGAAAGAAGAAATGTGTCTGTCCTGTTAGTTACATTTTCATTGGGTACAGGAAAAAAAGTGCTGTCAGGTTTTTGAGGGAAATTTAACTTTCCGCCTGAGTTTAATATTTCAAGTCCGGTTGAAAAGGCGTAATTTTTTGAAAAACCAAACTCGGTAATCAAACCATAACCAAATCCTAATTTATTTCCTTCGTTAGCAAACTTTTTGTTATCGGGCATAAACCATGACAAAGCAGGTGTTGCTTTTAATCCGAAATGAAACAAACTACCGCTTCCGCTTTCTTGAGCAAATACAGATCTGCATATAAAAATCATTAAAATTACAATCGTTGAAGTTGAGAAATTTTTCATATTTTTTTTGGTTAAATATTAAGATCCGTTTGCAAGAAAATAATAAAATTTGTTACTGTTCAGTAAAATGTTTAAAGTATATGGCGGCAAGTATGGTTTGTTGTAAGAAGTATTATAAAAAAATTATTTAAAAAAGCCAAAAGCTAAGCCTGCTGTTGCTGAAGAATAACTGCCAGGTACTAATGTCCCTTCTGCAACAATCGCAACAAAAGCAAATTTAAGTCTAAAACCGGCATTCAAACCAAACTGGTTTCCGGAATTATTAAAACTAACTGGATCCGTGAGGTTACATATTGTTTTTATCCCAAAATTATCATAAACAGTTATAGGGTAATTTCCGGTTAAATCAAAATTCGTTTTGGAATGAGAAAATCGAAATCCACCAAAAACAGTCAAAACAGAAAGTTTTTTTGAAATTATTAAGTTGGCATTCCATGCATTCGATCCGAATTTAATTGTCTGTTCAGAAAAATCTGCGTTTGTGGTATTAGAAACACCTGACTCAGGAGATAAAAAAGGACCATTAGCCAGTTCGAGATTAGCCTGGGTATATGCAGCAATAATTGAAAGTTCGAATGGCGCATCCTTGATAACAGGTATCCATTGTTTTATACTATGTTTAAGTCCAACCCCCCAATAGCCTATTTTCCTATCGCTTATATTAAACGTAGGAAGTATTCTCACCATAACTTCTGTACCTTTTATCAGCCCAAGACTTATCTGTGCTATAGGTAATGGCGAGAGACTTATACCTAATCCTTTGGGCAAAGCCAAAGGGATTTTCGAATTACCGGAATTTACATAAATAGTTCCCGCCGATGTATTTTCGCCAAATACAGTAGACGTTGATATCGGTTTATTATCAGACGTACTGATAACAGAATAATCAGCCGGATCGACTGTGAAATTCTTTTTGTCCGATGGTACAAATGAAGCCGTTGCTCCTATCGTAATACAAAATCTTCCAAGTTTAAGTGGATCCGCCGTATTGTACCAACCATTATTAAGGTTATTACCAAAAGTGCTTAAAAATGGATTTATATAACCATTTATTAGTGTGCCGGCATCTTGCTTGCCAGCCTCAAGGAACTGCACCAAGCTTTTTTGAGCAAATACAGGAATAATTCCTGTAAAGAAAAACAATAAAAGAAAATTTGAGAGTTTTTTCATAATTCAAATTTATTCAGTTATACAATTGAAAGTGCAAACAAAACACATTGTCATTTTTTTATTCGCAATGTTCACAGATAGAATCGTTTTTTTTCTTAGAAGAATTGAACAAAACTAAGTAAATTTTTTTTATACTCCAAAATAAATTAATAAATATTAAAGCGCCAACTCATCTAACTGTTTTGGTAATTGATGTGAGCGTCGACAATCCCAATGATCAGGAATTTTTTTTAATACTCCAAAATATTATATCAAAAATTTTACTACTGTACACTTTTATTAAAATCCAGTAAACACGGGCATTTTGGAACGTGTTTAATTTGATAAATCAAGTACCTTATAAACTTGCTTAATCCATTTAGTACTCCATCTAATACTTCTAATCCTTTTCTAAAGATT
>CAINEZ010000038.1 GCA_903847905.1 uncultured Bacteroidota bacterium | reverse complement strand
TGACACTTGATTATTTATCGAAGTCATATTTCGATAAACTCAATATGACACTTGATTACTAATCAGTTACTTTTTCAATAGCACAAGGCGTTATTTCACTTAATCATCTTAAAGCACCTGTCCCACCGCATTCTATTAAAATATTTTTTGCTTTTATCTATTGAAAACCATATCATCACAGCTTTCCCGATAATATGATCTTCCGGAATAAATCCCCATAAGCGCGAATCGGCTGAATTATGGCGGTTATCGCCAAGCGCAAAATAATAATTCTTTTTGAAAGTATATGTATTTGCTGGTTTACCGTTGATCTCAAAAATACTATCGTTTTTAACCGCAAGTATATTGTTTTCATATACGCTGATAATTTTGTAATACAAAGGAAGTGTAATCTTGTTTAATTTGACTGTCATTCCTTTTGCCGGAATTATAAGAGTCCCATAATTATCAATATTCCATGTATAATAAATCGAAGATGGAAAAATATTTTCGGAACATATCCCGCTATCTTCACAAATAATTTCAGTTTTGAAAACATTAGGGAATTTTTTTATTTTTTTAGCATTTTTCCGTGTCATAGTTAGGTTGTATGTTGAAATGTCCATAAAATTACCGCCTTCTGTTATCCCTAATTTTTCTAACTGTTTCGGATCAATTTGTGTGCTGTCGGTTTTTACAATAAAATCAAACTCCGCATCAATAGGCTCATTCAATCCTTTCCCATTAATAAAAACTTTACCGTTTCTAATTTTTAATGTGTCGCCGGCTAATGCAACACATCTTTTTATAAATGGAGTTCTTTTGTCAATAGGTTTGTTGTCTTCACAAGGGTAATTGAAAACAATTACGTCATTTTCTTTTATATGTGTAAAACCAGGTAATCTGAAATATGGAAGTTGAAGATCATTATAATATATTTTGCTGAAAAAAGGAACTGATAAATGTGTGATAGGAGTTCTTGCACCAAAACTTAATTTGCTTACAAGAATAATATCACCTTCAACTAAGGTTTTCTCCATGGAAGTAGTAGGTATTGTATAAGTTTCAAACATGAATCCCCGTATAAAAAGTATTAACAGGAAAGCAATGCAGACAGCCTTTAACCAGCCCAAAAAACCTTTTCTACTGATGGATGACACCTGTATTTTTTTTAATAAACGCATATAACATTTGTTATGCAAATGTAATTAAATGAAAGAAATTATTTTATAGTCTTAACAACTGTTGAATCATTTTGTAAATTTGTCTGAAAAATTTAATTATGCTTTTTTCAATTGCCGGATGGCTTGAACGTAATTCGCTTCCCTGTTTTTATAAAAAATATCTTGGCATAGAATGCCCGGGATGCGGAATGCAAAGAGCCATAATAGAATTGCTGCGTGGAAATTTTATTGAAAGCCTGAAAGCTTATCCTGCATTATTCCCTACAATTTTCTTGCTTGCATATCTTGTTCTTCACATTATTTTAAAATTTGAAAAAGGGGCTTTGATTTTAAAAATTTCTTTTATTTTTACAGTATCAATTATTGTCATTAATTTTATTTTAAAACTAATTATTAACTAAAAAAATCAAATTATGGAAAATCAAAATTTCAATAACCCCGGTCAGCAGCCTCCACAAGGCGGTTTTTATCAGCAGCCTGCATTGCCTAATTCCACAGGAGTATTGGTCCTGGGAATTTTATCAATTGTTTTTTGCTGGGCGCATGGTATTATCGGATTAATACTTGGTATTATTGCGCTATCATTGTCTGGAAAAGCAAATACATTGTATCTTGCAAATCCAACACAGTATTCACCGGCATCCTATAATAACATGAAAGCCGGCAGAATTTGTGCAATCATAGGTACAATACTTTCTGCTCTTTTCCTTATTTTTGTGATTATTATGATAACTTTTGCAGGCGCAGTTTTAACAAGTTTACCATGGGAGCAGATGCGTTAAATTTAATTTTACAAAATCGAAATAATTAACTTGTTATATTCATAAAAATATTTAAAAGACTCAAGTCTCAAACCTGCCTACCCTGCCTACCGGACAGGCAGGCGGCCGGCAGGTTCCAAAGAAAGAAAATAGTTCTTGAAAATATATTTTTTCTTTGATTTCTTTGAACTTTGAACTTGGTATTTGGGGCATGGATCTTCAAGTTTTCAACAATTTATTTTTTTTTGTGAATAATTCAGGTTAATAATCAAGGAGGGTTAATGCCCTCTTTTTTTTGCAATAACTACTATGAAAATTTATTAATTTTGAAAGATTAAATTTATCTTTATAATATGAAAATACTTAACTCCTCCCAGGTTCGCCAGGCTGATGCTTATACCATAGAGCACGAACCAATTTCTTCCGTTGACCTTATGGAAAGAGCTGCCTATAAATGTTTCGATTGGATTAAAAATAAAATAGAAAGAACAAGAAAAATAAAAGTTATTTGCGGTTTGGGAAATAATGGAGGCGACGGATTAGTTATTGCAAGACTATTGTTGAAAGCAGGATATGATACAGATGTTATTATCCTGAGACATTCCGATAATTGTTCCGAAAATTTTAAAATAAATGAGGACAGGCTAATAAAACTAAAAAAGAAAAACATTATTGAAGTAAAAGAGATTTCCAAATTTCCGCTTTTAAATGATAATGATGTTATTATTGATGCCATTTTTGGCTCAGGGTTGTCAAAGCCTATTGAAGGATTGATTTCAGAAGTCGTTGAAAAGATGAATAAATGCAAGGGATACGTGATAGCCATAGATATTCCTTCCGGTTTATTTTCTGAAGATAATTCTGCAAACAATCACAAAGCCATTGTAAATGCCGATGTAACGCTTACTTTTCAGGTTACTAAACTTTCATTTCTTTTACCACAAAATTATTTATTCGTTGGCGAATGGTATTTGCTGGATATCGGGTTAGACAAGGAGTTTATAAATTCTTTATCATCCATTTATCATTTTGTTGAAGAAGATGATATTCGCCAGATGCTTAAACCACGCGAAAAATTTGCACATAAGGGAAACTTCGGACATGCTCTTTTGATTTCAGGAAGTTATGGAAAGATGGGAGCAGCAGTTCTTGGAGCAAAAGCCTGTCTTCGTTCGGGCGCAGGATTAGTAACGGTTCATATACCAAAGTCCGGCTACAATATTTTACAAACAGCAGTACCTGAAGCCATGGTAAGCCCTGATAAATCAGAAGAATTTATTTCTTCACTTCCTGGTATTTCTAAATACAATGCTATAGCTGTTGGTCCCGGCATTGATAAAAAAGAAGAAACACAAAAACTGCTGAAACTTTTAATTCAAAATTCGTCTATTCCGCTGATATTAGACGCAGATGCCCTGAACATACTTTCCGAAAACAAAACATGGCTTTCATTTCTTCCAAAAGGCAGCATATTTACTCCGCATCCAAAAGAATTTGAACGATTGGCAGGAAAGCCTGAACACGATATTCACCGATTGCAATTACAAAAAGAATTTTCTGTTAAGTATGGTGTATATGTTATTTATAAAGGCGCTTACTCAACAATATCAACTCCCGATGCAAAATTATATTTTAATTCAACCGGCAATCCAGGAATGGCAACGGGTGGGAGCGGTGATGTGCTTACAGGAATTTTATTGGGATTAAAAGCACGCGGTTATACATCGATTGAAACCTGCATCCTTGGTACTTATCTTCATGGGCTGGCAGGAGATATTGCAAAACACAGAATGGGAGAAGAGTCTTTAATAGCCGGCGATATTGTGGAAAACATTGCGGGGGCTTTCGGGGAATTAAGACTTTTATAAATGTTCAAAGATATTTTATTAACATTTTCCTCATCTTTCTTTATTTTTCAATATATTTTTCAATCTTTGTAAAAATATTTAATTTAGAATCGAAATCCGTTTTATGTTTGGATTGGATATTGGATTGACTTTCTTACTTCTCATGTGCCTGCTTGCAGCATGTACCTTTGAATTTATCAATGGCTTTCATGATACGGCTAACGCAGTAGCTACAGTAATTTACACCAATTCATTAAAACCAAGAGTCGCAGTTATGTGGTCGGGCTTTTGGAATTTTATCGGGGTATATTTCGGCGGAATTGCAGTAGCAATGGGAATTGTAAACCTATTACCTGTTGAAGCTTTAGTTGATGCAAACATGAGTCATGGTATTGCGATGATCATGTCGCTTATTTGTACAGCTATTATATGGAATCTTACAAATTGGAGTTTTGGAATTCCAATATCCAGTTCGCATTCCCTTATAGGATCTATTTTCGGAGTAGGACTTGCATACAGATTTCTGCCAGGGAGCACAGGCGTAGCGCTCAACTGGCATAAAGTTGAAGATGTCGGTCTTTCATTACTTATTTCCCCTTTTTTAGGTTTTTTTCTTGCCTTATTTATTATGTATTTATTAAAATATATAGTACGAAACAAGAAAATTTTCAAAACGCCACCTGCAGGAAAAGCGCCTCCGCTTGGGATAAGATCTATTATGGTGCTTGCCTGTACAGGTATCAGTTTTGCTCATGGTTCTAACGATGGGCAAAAAGGAGTAGGGTTAGTTATGATGATTTTAATAGGAATTGTCCCTGGTTATTTTGCATTGGATGCAAGCAAGAGTCCTGTTAAAATATACAATAACATTGTCCAGATAGATAATTCAATGCAAAGAATAGATACCATGCAGATTACACATATGCAGTTACAGCAATTACATTCTATCAGGGACAAGGCTGATTCCATAGGCTACATTGTTCAACACGCATCGTCCTTTAGCGAAATACCTAAAAAAGATCATTTTACAATCAGGAAAAATATTTTACTTCTTTCTAAAAAGTTAGATGGATTGCTGAAAAGTTTTAACGAAACAAATGATAAAGGATTTTCATTAAAAGATAAACTATTATTGAAAAGTTCTGTTACCGAACTGAAAAAAAATACAGAGTATGCACCATGGTGGGTAATCCTGTTGGTTTCTATATCCCTCTCAATGGGTACGATGATAGGGTGGAAGCGAATTGTTGTAACTGTGGGTGAAAAAATCGGGAAAACACAGCTAAATTATGCTCAGGGAGCTACCAGCCAGATTATAGCTGCCTGCACTATCAGCGCTTCGTCTTTGTTTGGATTACCTGTCAGTACAACACATGTTCTTAATTCAGGAATTGCAGGAAGCATGGTTGCTCAAAAAGGACTGGCGAATCTGCAAGGTAAGACTATAAAAAGTATTGCACTTTCATGGGTTATAACATTACCGGTTACTACTACACTTTCCGGTTCAATATTTTTATTCCTTCGCTGGCTTTTGTAGCAAGAAGACTTAACAATTTCTTAATATTCAAACTGCTTATTCAACATTGAATTCATTTAACTTTGAATTCTGAAAATAAGAATTTATGTTTGATTTAAGTACAGGTTTAACAATCCTCTTGGTTTTATCGCTTCTTGCCGCTTGTGCTTTCGAATTTATAAACGGGTTTCATGATACTGCTAATGCGGTAGCAACTGTAATTTACACACATTCGCTTAAGCCGAGGATTGCAGTAATGTGGTCAGGTACATGGAACTTTATCGGCGTTTATTTTGGCGGAATTGCAGTGGCAATGGGAATTGTAAACCTGTTACCTGTTGAAGCGCTTGTTGATGCAAACATGAGCCATGGTATTGCAATGATAATGTCGCTTATTTTTACGGCTATTATCTGGAATCTTGGAACATGGTATTTGGGCATTCCTGTTTCAAGTTCCCATACATTAATAGGTTCTATATTCGGAGTAGGACTTGCTTTCATGTTTTTGCCCGGAAGCAGCGGAGTGGCATTGAACTGGCATAAAGTTGAAGATGTAGGGCTATCATTGCTTATATCTCCTGTATTCGGCTTTTTTGTTGCTATGTTTTTTATGCGTGTTTTAAAATTGATAATAAAAAATAAACAAATTTTCAAAAAGCCTCCTTCAACAAAAGCGCCGCCATTCTGGATAAGATCAGTAATGGTTCTTACCTGTACTGCTGTTAGTTTTTCGCATGGTTCTAACGACGGGCAAAAAGGCGTAGGTCTTGTGAGGATGATTCTTATCGGGGTAGTGCCCGGATATTTTGCGCTTGATGCAACCAAAAGTCCTGCAAAACTTAAGTCCAACATTACTCAGATAGAAAATGTTTTTTATAATGTTGATTCTTCTAAGTTAGATCATAATCAAATTTTATATCTTTCAACAATAGATTCTAAAATTGATTCATTGAAAATTATCTTGAACAATACTGAAAGTTATAATCAGATTCCTAAAAAAAATCATTTTGAAATCAGAAAAGATATAATCCTTATTTCAAAGACAACGGATAAATTTCTTTCTTCAATTAGCGGAAACGCAAATATACTTTCTGATAACCAGGTTAAATCATTAAAACAAAATATTTCTTCTATTAAAGCTAACACAGAATTTGCGCCATGGTGGGTAATTTTAATGATATCTCTTTCCCTTGGAGTTGGTACAATGATAGGGTGGAAAAGAATTGTAATGACCATCGGAGAAAAAATCGGGAAAACACCGATGACATACGCGCAGGGAGCAACAAGTCAAATAATAGCTGCCGGTACAATCAGCGCTTCATCATTATTAGGATTACCCGTTAGCACAACTCATGTTCTTAGTTCAGGCGTTGCAGGCTGTATGGTAGCTGAAGACGGCATAAAGAATCTTCAGAAAAAAACAATTAAAAATATCGGACTTGCATGGGTAGTCACTTTACCTGTTACAATTATTCTTTCAGGCTCTATTTTCCTTTTGTTGCGATGGTTTATCAGTTAGAGTTAATTAATGTAAATTATTAACTTAACGATTTCTTAATACTCATTTTCCGATTTTAATTTTGAATATACATACTTTTGGAATTCCTAATATTAAAGTATGTTTGGATTAGATACCGGATTAATTATTCTTCTTATCGTTTGCCTTCTTGCTGTTTGTCTTTTTGAATTTATCAATGGTTTTCACGATACGGCAAATGCAGTTGCAACAGTAATTTACACTAATTCACTTAAACCACGTGTTGCAGTGGTATGGTCAGGTATCTGGAATTTTTTAGGAGTATATACAGGTGGGATAGCTGTTGCAATGGGTATTGTGAATTTGTTACCAACCGAAGCATTAATTGATCAAAATTTGTATCATGGCATCTCGATGATAATGGCTTTGTTGCTTACAGCAGTAATTTGGAATCTTGGTACGTGGTATTTGGGTATTCCATGTTCAAGTTCTCATGCGCTTATAGGCTCAATATTCGGTGTCGGAGTAGCTTATATGTTGTTACCCGGCGCTCACAGCATTTCAATGAACTGGACAAAAATACAGGATACCGGTTTATCATTATTGATATCTCCTGTATTCGGCTTTGGACTTGCTATGGGGCTTATGTTTCTTCTGAAAGCGATATTAAAAAAAAATAAGATATTTAAAGAGCCTTCACCTTCAAAAGCTCCTCCTTTATGGATACGATCAATTTTAATTCTGACATGTACAAGCGTAAGTTTTTCTCATGGCTCAAACGATGGACAAAAAGGAGTGGGGCTTGTTATGATAATACTTATCGGCATTCTTCCTGCATATTTCGCTCTTGACGCTTCTAAAAATCCTTGTAAACTTTATTCTAATTCGGCTAATATCGGGATACTTATAAGTAAAATAGATACGACAGAACTTTCCGATCAAGATATGGTTGAATACAAAACTATCCGAAAAAAAACAGATACATTACTGAAATATACCAATTCAATTAAATCGTTTGAATCCGTACCTGATAATAAACGCTTTGAGCTTCGTAAAGATATTATTGTTACAGGTAAAAGTATGGATAAACTTCTTGCTTCCCCAACCGCTAAAAATGCAATTAAACTCTGTAAAGATGAATTATCAAAACTTAAAAATTTCGTAAAAGAAAATAAAACATATACCGAATATGCTCCATGGTGGGTGATTCTTATTATATCACTTTCGCTAGGAATAGGAACAATGATAGGATGGAGACGAATAGTGATCACCATAGGTGAAAAAATCGGGAAAACACATCTTACATATGCACAAGGTGCAAGCGCTGAAATAATTGCAGCATGCACTATATCTGCATCTACAGCGTTAGGGCTTCCTGTAAGCACCACACATGTTCTTTCTTCAGGTGTAGCAGGAACTATGGTTGCCGATAGTGGAGTTAAAAACCTTCAGATGAAAACAGTCAGGAATATAGCAATAGCATGGCTTATAACTCTTCCGGTTACATTTGTAGTTTCAGGTTCTTTATTCTTGTTATTCAGGTGGATATTTGTTTAAAGAACTCCCTTCAACAAAACTTTAAAATAAATTCTTGTTTTCCTAAAAGAAAACTATAATTTTACGACCTTAAAATAAAGTTAATTTTATTTCTGGATTGCTTCAATGTGTCCGATTAATAATGAGAATAAAGTGAAAAAGGAAGGTTTGACAAAAGCGGAACGTACGTTGAAAAAAAAATCTTTTCTAAAAGCAACTAACACCGTATTATCTTTTCTACTACGTGCCATTAAATGGGTTCGGAATTTTAATAAAGATTTATTCAATTTTTTAAAAAGGATTATTTTTAAAGTAATTCCTTATCTTGAAAAAAGAACATTGCATGCAAAATTGATCAGGAAATTTCTAAAATATTAT
>CAINEZ010000037.1 GCA_903847905.1 uncultured Bacteroidota bacterium | reverse complement strand
GCAGTTGTAAATTTAATTTGCGGATTTTTTGAAGCTGCGCTTGTTCCACCCTGGTACGAAAAACCAGTAGAAGGTGTAAGAGCCCACGACCATTGTGTAGGGGTATTTGTTGACAGGTCGGTAAAAGTAACTGTTGTATTTACAGGAACAGTTGTAGCGCTTGCTGTGAAATTGGCGACAGGAGCGTTGGGAGTGCTTGAACATACAGTTGCACTGTTATTTGCAACACTCGTTAAATATGATGAAACGGCAGCTTTCATTCTTGTAGTCTGTCCCGGAGTCATGTTTGCATAATCCGCGTCGTCACTGTAATCCATAAAATTCATATACATTATACCAGGTGTTGTACTTGAACAAGCGTCAGTTAAAAGTCCTGAATGATTCCCAGTAGTTGCTGTGGCCTGCATGGGAGTGTCAGTAACCCCATCGTCAGCAGCGCAAGCATCTTCGTCTCCCCATATATGTTTTAAGTTAAAACAATGCCCGCCTTCGTGCGATAATGTTCCTCCTCCATTATAAGGAGATGTTGCGCCTGTAAGACCAAAATACTGATAATTGATTACAACACCATAAGTAGAATTAATACCTGATGTAGGAAACTGGGCATATCCGCATAGTGAGCTGCCAAGATCACATACCCAAATGTTAAAATATTTTGTAACGTCCCACGCATTGCAACCTCCGGTGGAAGAAGATTTAACAGCATCATCATCAGTAAAGCTGCTAACTGTAGTTGTTGTCCTAGTTATACCGGTTGTAGAGTTACCGCTAGGATCTTTTGTGGCAAGGCAAAGTGTAATACCTGTATTTGATCTTAAAGTACTCGAAAAAACTCCCATAGAACGCCCGTTTGTTCCTCCCCAGTCTTTGTTGGTTTGAGTTATTTGTTCTGCAACGCGTGTATCAGTAATATTCTCACTGGAGCCATTATAAACAATATGAACAACACAAGGAATTACATAATCTGTTTTGTCGTTTTCCAACTCTTGCTGATGAGTGGCAATATAATCATCTAACTTTTTATTTTCTAATTCCATTTTTGCTTTCAGAGTAGGATCTTGCTGAAACATCCATTGTAAATGCTCCATGGTTCCACAATTCCTTTTCGTAGTTGTAGCTGTTATTCCAATCTTGCCCTTGGAAAGAAGGACATTGATTTTAGGTGCTTTTTGAGCGTTTGTAAATGCGTTAAGCATAAAAAACATGCCGGCAAAGAGAAATAATTTTTTCATAAGTTTTAGTTTTAGTTAGTATTTGTATTTATTAGATAAATTTCTCATTAACAGTGTAAATTTTAAAAAGAAATATTACAAAAAAAAATTTTTAACAAATCTTTAACAAATCAATCTGCCTCCCAAAATAATTTATTTTTTTAGTTTCTTAGATAAATGAATTTAATTATAAGACGACTTAATATAATATGGGTGGTGGCTTTGTTTGTATTATGACAATTTTTAATTTAGCTATTGCCTTGACGAAAAGTTATAAGAATAGTTGTTTGAAATTTAAAAT
The DNA here is from genome assembly GCA_903847905.1 of uncultured Bacteroidota bacterium. Lineage (GTDB taxonomy): Bacteria > Bacteroidota > Bacteroidia > Bacteroidales > CG2-30-32-10 > CAINEZ01. Next base: position 5,565 of record CAINEZ010000037.1, on the reverse strand, counting down.
ACTTCAAAATAAATTTTTTTACATTTGCCGAATTAATTTCTAAAGCAAAATATAATGACTGAAAAAATTCAAAGAATACTAAGAGATTCCAAAGCTGCAAGATGGACAGCAATAGCTATAATTTCCATAACCATGTTTGCAGGATATTATTTAACCGATTGTTTATCTCCGCTTCAACAAATGATAGAAAGACAGATTCATTGGAATAGCGAAGGATATGGTTTTTATCAGGGAGGTTATAGTTTATTTAACGTGTTTTTGCTATTCCTGATTTTCGGAGGGTTTATTCTTGACAAGATGGGTGTCCGTTTTACAGGAATAATGTCAGGGATTATTATGGTTCTTGGAGCAGGTATTAAATATTGGGCTGTAAGCACACATTCTCTTGATGGGCAAACATGGACAATTATTTGGACATTCCCTGCACAGGTTTGGATGGCAACTATTGGTTTTGCAATATTCGGAGTTGGTTGCGAAGTGGCGGGAATCACTACATCAAGGGTTATTGTAAAATGGTTTAAAGGACACGAAATGGCTTTAGCTATGGGACTTCAGCTTGCTGTAGCACGTCTCGGAACGGGAATAGCATTATTTGGCGCTGACGGTATTGCCCATTTTGGCGGTCATGAAAATGTTTCAACACCTGTATTGGTTGGATTCCTTTTGCTTTGCATAGGATTATTATCATACATAATTTATTGTTTTCAGGATAAGAAATTGGATAAATCGCTTGCTGCTGCCAATGCCAATGATTTGAATTTTGAAGAAGAGAAATTCCAGATTAAAGATATCGGAATGATTTTAAAGAATAAAGGCTGGTGGTATATTGCTATCCTTTGCGTTCTCTTCTATTCTGCTGTTTTCCCATTTTTAAAATATGCTTGTAATCTAATGGTAAATAAATTTGGTGTCAGTGAAGAATTTTCAGGTTATATTCCTTCACTTTTACCTCTCGGAAATATATTGCTTACTCCTTTGTTTGGCAGCATATATGATAAAAAAGGAAAAGGCGCTACTATCATGATCATTGGTTCTATCTTACTTATTTTTGTTCACTTGTTTTTTGCTATCCCGATATTTAATAGTTATTGGTTCGCTATCTTTTTAATTTTAATACTTGGCATCGGATTTTCTTTAGTCCCATCTGCTATGTGGCCATCTGTTCCAAAAATTATTCCGGAGAAACAATTAGGAACAGCTTATGCATTGATATTTTGGGTTCAAAATATCGGACTCTGGGGAGTACCTCTTCTCATTGGCTGGGTGTTAGATAAATATTGTGTAATCATAAAGGGAAAGGATGGCATTCCAACAACATATAATTATACTGTTCCAATGATTATCTTTATGTCATTTGGAATTACAGCATTGATTTTTGCTTTCCTTTTGAAACAAGAAGACAAAAAGAAAGGCTATGGTTTGGAATTACCGAATATTAAAAAAGAAGTTCCTGCTGAATAATTTTTAGCCTACATAAATAAAGGTGTCAATTCTTATGCCTTTGTTTTAAAACGTAAATCCGGCAACTAAGAAAATCTTTTCACTCATAGGATTACATAGTAAAGAAATGCTTGCAGGTATTGAATATGTATTAGTGATTTTTATTTCTTTATTTAATTTTATACCTGCGTTTACTACACCCATACCGCTTCCATAGTAACCTTTCTTTGGTGTAACTCCAATAATTACATTAATATTCGAAAAAGAGTAACCCGCTTCAAAATACGAAGAATAATAATTATTACCTTTTGTATCCTTGTCAAGACCATAAATAAAAGCTGAAGCTAAAATTGTTAAAGGAAACTTCTTAGTGCCAAGGAAAGAAATACTTCCTTCAAATAAATGGATGGTTGTATTTTTTGAATAATCAAAATAATTTTCTTTAGGATAGCCATAAAATGAATAATAATCAGTAGCTGTTATACTAAAATTACTTAAAGTATATGAGGCAAACAGGTCAACTTCTTTGTAATCGCCGGAAATACTGCCCGACCCCCAGCTGCCAAATTGAAATCCTCCTTTTTTAAAGGTTAAATAAGGTTGCAAATTCGGAGTCCTCGAGAATTCCTGTCCTCGCCAAACATAAGATGTAACTAAGTCAGTATTAAAACTGAAAGGTGATTTTTTTTTAGATAAACTATCCTGAGCAAAGAGAGGATATGCTGAAATTAATAAATAATTAATTACAATAGCTGTGGTTTTTATCATCGGTAAATTTATTTATTGAAACAAAAATACTAAAAAAATTATCTATTCATTTTTCATATTAACTTTGGAGAAAAAAATAAAATGAAAATTTTAATTGTTTCTGCAACTTTTGTTGAAATAAAAGCGATTTGCGATAAATATCAAAATTTTCAAAAGAAAGATGATTGTCTTTCCAGCCTTCAAATTAATGGCAATGATACCGACATACTTGTTACAGGAATAGGAATTGGATCTACAGCTTACCAAATGGGAAAAATAATCGGAAGAAACAAATATGATTTTGCTTTTAATTTTGGTATTGCAGGAGCTTTTGATAAAAAACTAAAAATTGGAGATGTTGTAAATGCGGAAGAAGATATTATTTCTGAGTTGGGAGCTGAAAATTCTTCATCTTTCCTGAAGTTTGATGAGTTGAATATTGGAAGTAGCAGTTTTGGAAAAACTATATGGCATGTTAAAAATAAATTTGAGATATATAATCCTGTAATTCAAAAACTACCCGCTGTAAAAAGCATTACAGTAAATACCGTTCACGGAAATAATGAATCTATAAAAAAAATTGTTGAATTGTTTAACCCTGACATTGAAACTATGGAAGGAGCGGTATTCCTGCATATCTGCAATGCGGAAAAAATAAAATGTGCGCAGATACGTTCCATCTCCAATTATGTTGAAGAACGAAATACTGAATACTGGAATATTAATCTCGCTATTGAAAAACTTAATGAAGCCGCTTTTCAAATTTTAAATTCCCTTTGATAAGATGAGTATTGGTAAATCTAAAATCCGTATAGGTTTTTCTCCATGTCCTAACGATACTTTCATTTTTGATGCTATGGTTCATGGAAAGATTGATACGGAAAGTTTATCATTTGAATATATTTTAAAAGATGTTGAGGAACTTAACCAAAAGGCTTTTCAGGAAGAACTTGATATTACCAAGTTAAGTTTTTTTGCGTATGCTTTTGTTTCAGAAAAATATCAGTTGTTAAATTCGGGAAGCGCTCTCGGATACAAATGCGGACCGCTGCTGATAAGCAAAAATGTATTTGATTTATCGGAAATTTCTAAATGTTCTATTGCCATTCCGGGAAAATTTACTACTGCAAATTTTCTATTGAGCCTTGTTTTTCCAAAAGCAAAAGACAAAAAAGAAATGTTGTTTTTTAATATCGAAAATGCAATTTTAAATGAAGAAGTTGATGCAGGGGTAATCATTCATGAAAACCGTTTCACTTATGCTCAAAAGGGTTTAATAAAGCTTCTCGACCTTGGCGAATTTTGGGAGTCGCAAACTAAAATGCCTATACCACTTGGCGGTATTGCAGTAAGACGTTTTCTTCCTCGCGAACTAAAACAGAAAATTGACAGGATTATCAGGAGGAGTGTTGAATTTGCTTTTGCTAATCCCCGTTCCGGCTATGATTTTATTAAAGCAAATGCACAAATAATGAACGACGAAGTAATGTATAAACATATTGAACTATATGTAAACAAATATTCTATTGAACTTGGGGAAGAAGGAAAGAATGCTGTAAAAATAATGTATAAAAAAGCGATTGAAGAAAAAATAATTTCTGATATCCGAGAGGATATTTTTATTTAAAGCGTCTCTAAAAAATCACTACATACACTAAGAACATTAAACTTCACTGAGAAATTTCTTAGTGCCTGCCTTGCCGCCTGCCTGCCGGTAGGCAGGGCAGGCAGGTTTCTAAGTGGACTAAGTGTCTTAGTGGTAAAAGATAGAATCATTTAGTTAATTTTTAAAGATGCCTTTAAATATTCAAAAAAGTTTTTTTAACTTTACTGAAAAATAAATTATGATAGTAGTAACAGGTGCGGCAGGTTTTATTGGCAGTTGTCTTGTAAACAAGTTAAATAATAAGGGACTTACAGACATTATAATTGTTGATGATTTTTCAAACCCTGCCAAAAATAAAAACCTCGAAAACAAAACATTTTCAATGAAGGTGCATAGGAATGATTTTTTCAACTGGTTAAAAGAAAATCATTCTGAAGTAAAATTTATTTTTCATCTTGGAGCCCGCACCGATACTACAGAATTTAATATGGCTGTGTTTGACGAACTTAATCTTAACTACAGCAAAAATATTTGGAATGCTTGTGTGGAATATGATCTTCCTTTGATATATGCTTCCTCTGCTGCCACATACGGAATGGGCGAACACGGCTATAGCGACAGTCACAAATTAGTTGAGAAACTGAAACCACTTAATCCTTATGGTGTATCAAAAAATGAATTTGATAAATGGGCGCTGAAGCAGAAAAACAGTCCATATTACTGGATGGGAGTTAAATTCTTTAATGTTTATGGTTCTAATGAATATCACAAAAGGCGAATGGCATCAGTTGTTTTTCATGCATTTAAACAAATAGAAGAAACCGGAAAAGTTAAACTCTTCCGTTCACATAACCCTGATTACAAAGACGGGGAGCAGCTCCGCGACTTTATTTATGTAAAAGACATTATAAACCTTCTGTGGTTGGGAATGATTTATCAGAAAGACAGTGGCATTTACAATATGGGTACAGGTAAAGCGCGCACGTTTCTCGATTTGGCAAAATCTGTTTTTAATGCAATGGGAAAGTCTCAAGATATTGAATTCATTAACACTCCTGAAGACATCCGCGACAAATACCAATATTTCACAGAAGCCGATATGTCAAAGCTCCTCTCACTTGATTATAATGTTCCTTTCTACTCGCTTGAAGATGGTATTAAAGATTATGTGCAGGGGTATTTAATGAAAGGATTGTATTTTTAATTCGGTCGAACGGTTATAAATTCACCGTCTTGCAATAATAATTTAACTTACGATAACTCTTCCTTTATTTCTATCAGGAATTTTTTTATTTTATTAAGGCTTTTGACCATTTCAATATTTTGAATAGTTTCCTCTTTATTATCTTTAAGTTTTTCTTTTGCTCCCTGCAAAGTGTACCCGCGTTCTTTTACAAGATGAAAAATAATATAAAAATTATCAACATCTTCTTTAGTGAAAAGACGATTTCCTTTTTTATTTTTTTGCGGAGTTATAATATCAAATTCCTTTTCCCAGAAACGAATAAGCGAAGTATTCACATTGAACATTTTTGCCACTTCACCAATGGAATAATAAACTTTTTCTATTTCTTTTTCCTTATAAGGCATTTGTTATATCAGTTTTACAGGAGTTTAATGTTCAATGTTCAATGTTCAATGTTCAAAGTTTAGTTCAAAATTAAAAAATATTTTATTACAATTTTTTTATTCAACATTCTGAAATCAACATTCTGCATTTTGAATTCTGCATTCTGCCCTCAACAATCGCCCCCTCGCTCCCTCGCCCTGTC
>CAINEZ010000036.1 GCA_903847905.1 uncultured Bacteroidota bacterium | reverse complement strand
TTGAACTTGTGATTAAGTTTAATTTTAGAACTTTGAATATTATTACTAAATATAACAATTTGTTTTTTGAAGAAAACACCAACGAATTATTAATAAAGTATCCTATAATACAAACTATAATTATATATTCAAGTAATCTCAATAAAGTTCATATTAATAAAGAAACTTCAAATAATATTATTTTTTCAAATGAAACCATCAGTCCAAGCGATAATTGTGGAATAGTATCACCTAATTATTTTATTTTAAATCAAAAACATTTCTTAGAATCTCAACATTATGATACTTGTCTTAACTGTAAAATATGTATTGATATAAAGGGAGAAATTAAAAATTGCCCATCTATGCATAAAAGTTTTGGCAATATTAAAAATTCGACTTTAAAAGAAGCATTAGAAAAACCTTACTTTAAAGATTTATGGAGCATAAAAAAAGATGATATTGAAGTTTGCAAAGATTGTGAATTTCGTTATATGTGCACCGATTGCAGAGCATTTATAAAAAACACAAATAACATTTATTCACAACCAGTAAAATGTACATATAATCCTTATATTGCAAAATGGGAAGGCGAAAAAGATTATATTACAATTGAAGAATGGCGAAAAACTTCTTGCTAATTCTAATTGAGAAAAATTAACCTCTATTTTCTACAAATAAAAAAAGCGTTGCAATTAAAACTACATCTTTTCAAATAAATAATATGTCAATACCTACATTGCAATAGCATAATTTGGCATTATAGAGGCATAATACTACATTGCGATAGTATAATTTGACCTTGCAGAAGCATAATTCGACATCACAAAGGCATAATACTGCATTACAGTAGCATAATTTGACAATGCAGAACCATAATACGACAATGCAGTAGCATAATTTGACAATGCAGAGGCATAATACGACATTGCGGAAGCATAATACGACAAGGTAGAAGCATAATACGACAATACAGAGTGAAAATAGAACATAGAAGGATTCTAATTCTATTATTGTTGGTATTTCATAGACAGTTTAGTTGCGTATAACCCAAACCGCACAATGTAAAACACATTTGCAGCTTTAATTTCAAAGGCAAAAAGTGTTTGGCTGCAAATAAGTTTTCCATTTTCTACGCTCTATCGGCAGTAACATATTCTCGGCAAATAAAAATCCCTTCCCTTCTGTAAAAATTTAAACGCTCACGCACATTCCACCCCTGACAAAAACGCTTCGACAACTGTCTGCTTTACTCAATAATGACAGTGCTTTTCGACATGATGTTAGACCAGTCCGCCAGTGCATAACTTGTGTCTGCTTTCATGCCGTAGTTTGGTGGTTGACGGAAACTTTTTTGTATCTTTGTATCGCCATCACGGGTGACACGAAAGTGCTTCTATTCACGGCACGAAAAGCAGCCACCAATCGTTATGCACAAGCGGCAAATTTTTATAAGAATAAAACAGACTTTGACTTCTGGCTGTTCACTGCAACTTGACTGACTGGTGACAGAAAACAAAACAGCCGACACACCAGCCATCCCAATAATTTAAATTTTTACCCCACCGCTCTTTTTTCGGCGAAGCCGTGTTTGCTATCGCTTCTGCAAAATCAAAAGAGGTGCATTAATTATTTTATTTTTTATTTTGGTATGCACCACATTTGCTTTTGCCCAAACGCTCAAAATCCTTTTTTCATAGGTCATTATCTACTTAATTCTGTATTTTTGTACAAACCAAAAATTGCCAAAGAGCATAATTTTTCGTCTCGCAATTTTTTTGTAGTAATTAAAAAGAATTGTACCTTTGCATAAATATATTTTGCATTGATTATGAAAAACTTAATAAGATTTGACTGGGCTTTGAAAAGATTGTTGAGAAACAAAGCCAATTACAAAGTGCTGGAAGGATTCATGAGCGAATTGCTTAATGAAGATATTACTATTATTAATATTCTTGAAAGTGAAGGTAACCAGGAAACCGAAGACGATAAGTTCAACAGAGTTGA
>CAINEZ010000035.1 GCA_903847905.1 uncultured Bacteroidota bacterium | reverse complement strand
GAAAATGGCAGGTGACGGATCGTCAAAGTCTTGCGCCGTAATAAATGCTTTGAGCGTGACGGTTCTTGTCAGGCGATCACCGTCAATCCTTTCGTTCTTTTCCCAATCGCCCTTATCAGGTAGTCTGCAATTGAGTTTATACAGCAGCAAGGCTCCAGGGGTTGATTTGGCAGCGATCCGGAACATCCAGAGAATGTCCCACAGGCGACCGGAAAGGTTTTGTTCAGATTCCATTCCTTTGGGCACTTCTACGTATTTGTCCCAAACGGCCCTGGTGAGGTAAACCGGAAATTTGATGCCGGCTTCTCTGGATTCAGCCTCAGCAACATGGACCAAATAGCCGTCTGCAACAGCCTCTTTGGTGGTGTAGGAGGAAATAATTTTCATATCGTCAAAATCACTCATGTGTTTTCACCGCTGCCCTGCGGGTTTATGTTGGCTTCCGTCGGTAGACGGACTTTGTCTGGCTCGCCGTTATACTTAAATTTCGGGCAAACCACGTTGAGCCGGTCGGATTCTGTCAAGGGTGAATGTCAGTTTTAACCGGAGGGGAAGCACACAAAAGGGAAAGTGACCAAACGCGAAGCGCCGCTGGCGACTGCACCAAAAACTTAATTTTGCAGTAGCTCAGCGGCCCTTTACTTTTCCGATCCGGCGATCAATAACTTGGCGCGGAATTTGAGTGTAATAGTGTATTTCTCAGAGAGGGAGTTCTATGAGGGTTTTATAGGAGCGACAATAGAAAATACCCTGAACGTCTCGCAAATACACACAGGGCGGGAGTTTCCCGATGAACTTCCTACGAAGTACTGCTTTTCAAAATACTAATTTTCTGTCAACGAAGCACCGAAACCCGACTTGCGGATAGTTTGCTGTTGGCAGCTGGTGTTCTTGTTTATTGTTCTTGGAATCTGATTTCAAAATTCCGGTAAATGGCTTTGAATTTTCTGTTCGCTAAAAAATCTTCTCCAGCATCAAGCATAAAGAGATTTCCTAAGTCACGAATTCTTCTTTGAGAATTATTCATTGTCTGCGTAACAAAAATGATTTTGTAAAACTCTTTCCCCTCATGTGCTTGGTCAAGTTCATTTTTTGAAATTTCAAAACTCTCAAAATTGTCAGCTTTGCCTTTTACTTCAACAAAGAATTTGTTTCCGTCATTGTCAAAATATTCAATATCGTAACCTAATCCGTCTTGTCCTTCTGGATTGTAACCCGGATGTGACTTATGAACTTTACTTGCAAATTTTGAAACCCAACTTACATTTTCATGTAGAGTTTTTAGTTTTTCATAAACTACCATTTCTGCAACTAGGCCAATAAGTTTTTTATTATGGTCGTTTGCTCCTCCATCAAATCGCTTTCCACTTCCGCCATTCGAACCACCACCCGAAGCGGAAGAAGCATCAACTTCACTTGTAGAAACTTCTTCAATATCTGTGTCGGTTTGATTGCTAAAGGCATTTAAAAAATCTTCTAAATCTTCTTCCTCATCTGTTGGCTTGTTTCGTTCTTTGTATTGCTTAAACCATTCTAGGAAACTGTTGGCTAAAAAATAAATTTCGTTGAAATAGAGTAAGCTTCTTCTTTTATTTTCTGCAAGAAAAGTTTCAAGGATTTCATTTTCAAACTCAATTGAAGCGAGTTCGCTTTTCAGTAAACTAAGGTTGGCAGAATAAATTGAAACCGAATTGAACGAGCTAAAGTCCTTCTGTAAATCACTCCGTGAAATTTTTAAGAATGGAAACTCCGAATTAATGGATTCTAAAAAGAAACTTTCAATGTCTATGTAAAGAGTGTCTAAAGGGATTAAGAATTGGAAATACCTTTTGTAGTTGTCAAGAATGTCTTGGTAATTAGCTTGCTGATCATTTCCTATACTTGTTAAATAAGTATGAAGGATTGCATTGAAACTACCTTCAAATTTGTTTTTAAGATTAGTCAATTTCTTTTCATAGAAATCTCTGAAATCAATTTTCGGGAAAAGGGTTTTGTTTAATTCTTCAAGTGTTAAATCAAGTGAATCAAGAAGGTCAATAAGAAAAGCATTGTTTGATGAAACACTTGTTTGCTGAAAGTTAAATTCGTTTTGAACTCTTTGAACCTGTTTTTTATCAATATCAAGTATTGCAGAAAGAGTGCCAACTTCAACTTCCTTATTGGTAAAAATATTTTCTCGGATGCTAATTTCTTTTGCAACAAGAATTGCTTCCCAAAATTTCTGATTTAAAGTAAGGTCAGAGGTGTTTAACTTGTCTCTGATTTCAATTACTCGTTCTTCTAAAATGTCGTAATCCTTTAAGTATTCTTTTTTATCTGCTGTGTTTAAAAATCTTAATAAGTCAGAATTATACTTCCGTAAATCCCTTCCAAGTATATTTATAAACAACTCACTCATAGATTCAGCAATCTGTTTGTTTCTATTTGGATTGTTTGCTCTTGATAAATGAATGTCAAAATTAGAATCAGTATTTACAAAATGATTTACTGGAATTATTAGTTCGTCTGAATTACCAACTGATATCCTAACCTCAATACTCTCTTTCTCAAATACCCGAATAGCTTTTATTCTTTCAAAATAATCATTCATCACTTTATCAAGCGTTGATTCCAAGATAGCGATTGATTCAGGTAAATACTTAAAGAATGCTAGCAGAGTGACAGTTTGAATTGCATGTTTTTCAATCAACTCCTTTTGAATAGAGTTTGAAAACTTCTTTCCAATTATTGAGGCAATTTTTCCAAATGTGTTTTTATCACGATTAGTGAAATGCGGTTGAACTCTTTCTTTAATTGAAACAGGCAATAAATCATAATTGGGTTTGTCGTCAATATAAAATATTTGATTGGCTTTTTTCCATAAATTGGTTTTGGAAATATCATCAAGGCTTAAAAAGTATTCATTCCTTAATTGAGTAATGCTTTCCGTTTCATTGTTGCTGTAAAAGAAGTCAAACAGTTTGCTAAGAATGCGATTGTAGAAGTCTGTAAAATCTTTTGTAACTGGAATATTATTTTCAAACTTCTTGTGGATGTGATTTAAAAGTTTGATAAAGTTCTGAACTGAATCACCATCAAGGTGAATCAGTCCAACGGCTTCTACTAAATCTTTTTTGAGGTCATAATTTATTGGCAACAGTTTTAAGTATCTACCGATAACCTGATTGTGTGCTTGACTAAAATCCAAATATTTTATTCCTACAATTTCACTTACTGAATAAGATTCATTTTCTCCACTAAAAACGATCCAAGCCTGGGTTGAGAGGGTTTCTATAAAGCCACTTAACTGAACGGTTAAAATATCATCTGCATTTCTTGAGTAAGTGCTTTGGCTACTGTAATACTGTAAAGTAGGAAGTAGCTTTGATGAAATAAAAGATTCGTAGTAACTCCAATGCTCAATGATTGAATTCGTAAACCAATAATTGTATTCTGTTGGTTTGTCTAAAACTCTGTCGTTGCGAATGATGTAAGGTCGTGAAACTAAACCCGAAAAACTTCCAATGTATTTATCTCTGTTGTCCTTTGCCAATAATCTTGTCGGCTTATCAATAATGTAGATTGCTGGTATTTCCCAAACGCCAAACTTTTTCAAAAACTCTTTTACTGGAACTTGATTGTTTTCATCTCCTGTCCACTTCAAAACACTTTCATCAATAAAATTTCCGTTAGGATAAAGCTCTTTCAAGTTTTCATTTTCGAAGTAAATAGGATTAGTAAGTGGCGATAGCCACTTAATATTTCCTTTAACTTGTAAAAGGATTTTCTCTTTGATTTCTAATTCTGATTTCGTGTCTAGTGGTTGGATGTTATAAAGAGTGTTTAACAAATCAGCATTGGGAACAAAACCTTTGTCAAACAATTTCAACAAACGTCTTACCAGTTCGTAAGTGTTGAACTCTGTTATTCCTGTTCTACTTTTCCCTTCTCTGAAATCGGTTATCTTAATGTCTTTATGAATGAAATGAATCTGCTTTTTGATGCTTGCAGGCAAGTTGATTGGGTTTCTACCACCACCATAAAAAACATCTTCCTCGCTTGAAACCAACTTTCCATCATCAGTAAGTAGTACTTTTTTACCTGTCAGATTTAAGCCCTCGTTTTGACTTACATAGTTGTAAAGATTTTGAAAAAACTTTATTCTTCTTTCTTTCAGTTGGCGTTTGCACTCAATCTCAATTTGACTTGCAATGTCCTCGTAACTTAAATAAGGGATTTTAAATTCGTCTTGTAACCATTGAATTATTTCTTTGTCATCTGTGTAAATTAACTGTCTGTTTCCAAGTTTCCCGTCTGGGAAAAGTCCTTTGTCAATACCATCAGCAACCATTACCTCCGATGTAGAAAAATATTTTTGCGTTTGATTGTCGTAAACAAATCGTTGTTTTTTTAATTCAATAACAACGGAATCATATAGTACATTGATTTTTGCATCGTTGTTTCGTTTGAAGCAAAGAATTTTGTTTGTATTTGTTTTAGTTTCTTTTAAAAGCCGAAGCATTTCTTTCCCAATAAACTCACCGATTGCAGAAAGAAGAAAATTATTTAATGGTGAATCTCTTAACGCTGTTCTTTCGGGATTTACAATAAAGTAACTGTGAATTATAAACCGAAAACCTGAACTAATTTGTAAAGGATAAAAGAGATAAAGTTTTGCCTCGTCAATTGGTTTGAATTGTCCGTTATCGGCAATTTCTAAAACTATGTTGATGTCTACATTTGAACCTTTACTGAAAATATCTTTTTCCTTTCCTTCTAACGATTGAATTACTTTTTCAGGAATTAAAACTTTGTTGATGGGAGTGAAGTATCTGAATTTGATGCTTGGCTGGTCATCTTCCTTTACTTCTATAAATCTCTTTTGCGGATTTTTCTTGATTGAAAAATTTGTGATGTTGTTCTCAGTTTCAAAGTGTAGGTTTTTGATATTGCCCAGTAGGATTAACTGCTTCGCTTGTATTTTGGAAAAAGCATCAACGATTTTTTCTTCTGTGATATTTTCTTTGATAGGTAACTCAATTTTCGTTACGATTCCATTTGCAATTTCTGCGTTAGAAAGTTTTCTATCTTTAAAATGTGGAAAGTAGAAAAGAGGAATTTGTTCCTCTTTTAAAGTTTGGTCATCGTATTTTTTTAGAGTTAGTTTTCTGTCAAAGTAAACCGAACCGTATCTTGTAATTATTTTTGGTTCTTCGGTTATCTCTTGAATTGATTTGAACCCGATTCCTTTAAAGCCGATGTAATCCTGACTTTGTTTTGTGCTTTGTCCAATCGTTGTTATTCCGTCAATTCCTTTTGGACTGAATTCAGCACCAGTGTTTGAAATGGAAAGTAGATTGTCATTGAGTTCTATGAAAATTTCTCCGTCTTGATTGTTCTCCTTATTCGCATCTCTAACATTTTGAATAAGCTCAAAAAAATATCTGCCCTCGTATGCTTGTTGTAAATACTTCTCGGCTTCTGCAATAGCACTCAATCCTCTTGTCGGAGTTTGTTTACTGTCTTCGAATAATTTATCTGCTATTTCTTTAAGATTCATACAATGATTTGTCTCGTCTGTGTACGTTTAATGGTTGTGCTGTCGCCCTTACACTTGCTGCCAACGGTCGCAGCTATGCGCAGTGCGGGATTTCGTGGCTACGTCTGTATCAACCGAGACAAAACTTGCCTGCGAGAACTGAACTTGCAAAACCTCTGAAACCCGCATTGCGTATGAGCTGTTGTTAGGCACTGGTTGT
>CAINEZ010000034.1 GCA_903847905.1 uncultured Bacteroidota bacterium | reverse complement strand
TGTAAAAATAAAAAATCAAATTTAATGGTTCATTATTTCTGTATTTTTTTATATTGAACAAAAAAGACTACAGATTAATTCGCCACTATAAAAAAATCCTCTGCAAGCATTTAATTTACAGAGGATCTATTATTACTGTGTTGTCCGACCAGGGCTCGAAATATTTTATTTATAAATTATTATATTTGGTAATTATAAAATTCAAGCAATAAAAATATACTGCCGAAATCAAACAATGTACCTGAGCCGACACTATCTGTGGTATACCGACCGGTTGATGATCTTCCTTCCTAATTATTTATATTCCTTAACAAGAACTGAGTTCGTGCCGGCTGAGTTGAAACATCCTGGGTCCCAATAGGCATCAGTAGCATTCCCATTTGATGATTTAACCCAAAGACTTATTGTATGTGAACCAGCCGCGAGGTTATCGAATACACCCGTTATACTGGCCCGAGTGAACGTAGCTGGATACTTAACCAAGCAGGTGGCATTACCAAATGTAGTTGCAGCATCGTCAACTCTAAGTTCAAAAATAGCTGCTGTTGTACCTGACAGAAATGTAGCCACATATAATGTTGTTTGAAGATTAATTTCCAAAAAGGTTTCAGCAGATGTTTTAGATACAGTACCCATATCGTAAATTTTTTGATAAGATGTAGTAACACTTGCCAGGTTCTTACAACCTACTGGCTGAAATGCAGAAATTTTAGTGGAATTATCCTGCCATGTTGCTATCCCAGTTGCGTCGCTGGTAAGAACGCGATTGGCAGCTTCACCAATTCCTGTCAGTTGAATTATACCAATTGTTTTTAATGCATTGCCGCTAGTACTGGAAAAATAACCTCCTGTTCCGGAGACTGCCATTCCGGCTACGCCAATGTTTGCGTTACTTTGTCCAAGTAAACCTGTATTTCCGGGTAACGTAGGTGTTGTACCTTCTCCTGTCTGCCCCACTACACCACTGGAATAATCGCTTCCGGTACCTATTCCATAGACTCCTGCTGCGTTAGTTGCATTGGTTTTTCCATAAATACCATAGCCAATGTTACTTAAACCTTTAATAGAGTAATACGATGATCCTGTGTTTTCAATTGAAAAAGGCGCTGTTGAATAGGCTGCACTATTGGAAAAAGGCAATGTCAAGCCTTTTGATGACAAGGCATAAGGTACGCTGAGTAATTGACTTGTGCCAACAATGCTGTAGCTGTTTCCACCAGTCGGATCGGTTTCGGTTTTTATATAATAAGTACTATCTGACCAGTTGATACCGGCAAATGTTCCCGAAACAACAGTTCCACCACCTATTTCAATATTTACTAATCCGTTTGCATTTGTGGTTGGTGTTTGTGTTTCAACATATACAGCAGTTCCGCTTGATGATCCCCGCAAAATGCTTATCTGCATTCCTACTGTTTGATTTGTTACAAGATTATTGCTGGCATTTCTAATTACTGCCTGATAGCTCATTTTTTGTGGTGCTTGGGCACTTGCCCGCTGTGGCAGGTAAACACTTGCCGTTAATAATACGGCTGCAAAAATGGTAAATAACTTTTTCATAATTTTTAATTTTTAATTATTTTAAATGTTTTTATTTCTTTGTTGCCTTGTAATACTTTCAGAAAATAAATTGCCGGCGCATAATTGCTCATAAAAATTCTTGCTTCGTTGCTTTCAATTTTTTCTGTTTCTAAATTTTTTCCGTTAATGTCATAAAGCTGATAAATCAGATTTTCTGTTTTGTAATTTTCTATTCTCAACTTTACAAAGTCTGAAGTTGGATTTGGATAAACCGAATTGGAAAGGTTTATTCCAATGGCTTCTTCTTCAAATCCGGTTATAACTGAAATTTCAAATGGTTGCTGCACGCCTTGTGCTACCGTACCATTTGTTCCTGTGTTTGTGGTGTAAACCAGCTGCCCAACGGAATAACTCACCGAGCCTCCGCTGCCCGAAGCATTTCCGCCTGAGGCAGGTATGGCTTCTTGTGCCTGTAGTCCCATTATTCCAAGTCCCAACAAGACTATGGCACTTAATTTTAAACGTTTGTACCTCATTTTTGTCCTCCTTTTTTTAATTTAATTGTCAAATTTACATAATAATTTTAATTTAATTTATGTTTATAATTGTCTTTTTTTTATTTCTTCAAATTAAAATAAATTAACAAATATTTAAATAGAACAAAAACACAAAAGCCCCTATTTACAGGGGCTTTAAGTTACTTTTTGTTATTTTACTTTATTTACTTTGTTGTCCGACCGGGGCTCGAACCTGGACTCTTTTGAACCAAAATCAAACGTG
Organism: uncultured Bacteroidota bacterium; assembly: GCA_903847905.1. GTDB lineage: Bacteria > Bacteroidota > Bacteroidia > Bacteroidales > CG2-30-32-10 > CAINEZ01. The sequence goes on along the minus strand of CAINEZ010000034.1, from coordinate 8,837 downwards.
TTGCCAATTACACCATCGGACAATATCCATCGAAACGGATTGCAAAAATAGTAAATTATTTTTATCTCATAAAATAAATTTCTCTTTGCTCTTTAAGTCCGCTAATCATTATTATCCTATTTCATTTTCCCACAATACACTAATCAGTTTAACATCTTTTAAGAAGCAGTTCATAATTTTTTAATATCTTCGTCCCTCTTAAAAAAGTAAAACTGATGAAAAATTATAAACTGTACAATAATTTAATAGGATTGGCAGTGCTTATTGCAGCATCTGTCGTTTACATCATGACATCCGAACCTACCGCTAGTTTCTGGGATTGCGGGGAATATATTGCTTCTTCGTATAAATTGGAAGTTGGTCATCCTCCAGGTGCGCCTACTTTCCAACTCATGGGAAGATTCTTCTCACTTTTTGCATTTGGCGATGTTTCTATGGTAGCTCGTATGGTTAACACAATGTCGGCGCTTGCCAGCGGGTTTACAATATTATTCCTTTTCTGGACCATTACCATGCTTGCTAAAAAGATCGTGCTAAAATCAGGAGAAATGACAAATGCAAAAATGTGGGCGATTTTTGGAAGCGGTATTGTTGGTGCAATGGCTTATACTTTTTCCGATTCATTCTGGTTTTCGGCAGTGGAAGGCGAAGTATATGCAACATCATCCTTCTTTACAGCTATAGTATTTTGGGCAATATTTAAATGGGAAGAACAGGCGGATGAAAAACATTCTGTCCGTTGGATAATTCTCATCGCTTACTTGATGGGACTTTCAATAGGTGTTCATCTTTTGAACCTGTTAGCAATACCTGCAATTACTTTTGTTTTTTATTTTAAAAAATATAATCCTTCTTTCAAAGGAATTGTAAAAACATCGTTTATGGCGCTGGCATTACTGGTTGCTGTGATGTATGTAATAATACCATGGGTAGTAAAACTTTCGGGTTTATTTGAACTTTTTTTCGTGAACGGTATTGGTCTGCCTTTTAATTTTGGCACTATTATTTATTTTATTTTTCTTATTGCAGGAATAGTCTTTGGACTGAGATACTCTATACTAAAGAAAAAACTTATTCTCAATACTGCCATCCTTTGTTTTACTTTTCTCCTTATCGGGTACTCTACTTTTTTTATTCTTGTGATTCGTTCCAATGCAAAAACCCCCATTAACGAAAATGCGCCTAAAAATGCAATAGCATTGCTGGCGTATCTTAACCGTGAACAATATGGCGACTGGCCATTATTTTACGGACCTTATTATAATGCGCCTGTAAACCCCCAAAATGAATGGAAAGATGGAAGTCCTGCTTATGCAAGAAACGATGAAAAAGGAAAATATGTTGTTATTGATAAACGCGAAAAATCCATACCAACTTACGATTCCCGTTTCTGTACTTTTTTCCCAAGGATGTGGAGCAGCGATGAAAGCCTTGGACACCCTGATGCATATAAAAGTTTAGCTGAGGTAAAAGGAACGCCTGTTTCGTATTCTGATCCTGAATCAGGAAAAACTGAAGTTATTTACAAACCTACATTTTTTGAAAACTTAAAATATTTCTTTAGTTATCAAATTGGCCACATGTACCTGCGATATTTTATGTGGAATTTTGCCGGCAAACAAAATGATGTACAGAACACAGATAAAAACCCACTTGAAGGTAATTGGTACAGCGGAATCCCTTTTATAGATCAGCGGCTCGGTCCTCAGGATAATCTGCCGTATGATATGGCAACAAATAAGGCAATGAATAAATTTTATTTACTCCCTCTTCTGCTAGGATTTGTTGGATTTTTCTATCAACTGAATAAACATACTCATGATTCAATAGTTGTGATCCTCCTGTTTTTCATGACAGGACTTGCTATTGTATTATATCTTAACCAATATCCGGATCAGCCAAGGGAAAGGGATTACGCGTATGCCGCATCATTTTATGCATTTTCGATGTGGATAGGACTGGGTGTGTTATCGTTATTCAGCATAATCAGCAAATACCTGAATCCAAAACTTGCTGCAATAATGGTAACTTTGATATGCTTTTTTGCAGTGCCCGTCATTATGGCAAAAGACGGTTGGAAAGATCATGACCGTTCTGGAAGATATACCTGTGTTGATTTTGCTTCATGTTACCTGAATTCGTGTGCGCCAAATGCAATACTGTTTACAAATGGAGATAATGACACATTCCCTTTATGGTATGCACAGGAAGTTGAAGGAATTCGCACCGATATAAGAGTAGTAAATTTAAGTCTTCTTAATACCGATTGGTACATTGATGCAATGAAGCGCAAAGCTTACGATTCGGATACTGTTCCATTCCAGATGACATGGAATCAATACAAAGAAGGAACACGCGATTATGTATATTTTATTCCCGATTCAACTATATGTCCGGCAGATAAATATTTTAACCTTAAACAACTTATGGATTTTGTTGCAAGCGATGATCCGCAAACAAAGTTTCCGAGTTCGCGCGGAAATATTGAATTTTTCCCAACAAAAAATCTGAGCATTACTGTTGATAAAGAAACAGTATTGAGAAATGGCACTGTTCCTAAAAATCTTGCAGATTCAATTGTTCCCTCAATAAACTGGACACTTAATAGATACGGTGTTCAGAAAAACAGCCTTATGGTGCTCGACCTGCTTGCTAACAATAATTGGAAGCGACCTGTTTATTTTGCTTCCACATCAGGAACCAGCACTTTTATGGGACTTGACAAATATTTACAATTGGAAGGCCTTGCATACAGGCTTGTTCCTGTTAAAAATTATAATAAAATTACAAAAGGGGAGACTGGATTTGTTAATACTGATGCAATGTACAATAATATGATGAACAAATTCAAATGGGGTAATATTCAGGATACAAACCTGTATTTTGATGAAACTGTTTTGGGAATGGCAATGAGTTTGCGTTTAAGCTTTGCCAGGCTTGCAGATGCACTTTCTGAAGAGGGGAAAAATAATCTGGCAATAAAAGCGCTTGATAAATGCCAGTTCCTGTTCCCCGAAAGAAATGTTCCTTATAATTATTACGAATTCCTTATTGGGCAGTCATATTACAAAGCAGGAGCAATTGATAAAGGAAATAAAATTTTTGCCCGCATGATAGAACTGAATAAACAGAAAATGATATATTATTTTTCATTTAAAGGAGATAAAGCAAGCACTGTTGATTACCATAAACAACAAGCACTTGGAATACTGCAGCGAATTGCTCAGGCGGCAGCAGCTTTTAAACAGGAACCCATTGCGAAAAAAGCAAAAGATTTATTTGATAAATATTATTCGATATACTCGAAATAAATATTTCGATTTTATAATGGCGGTATTAATATTTAATACCGCCATTTTTTTGCTCAAAATCATAAATAATCATAAAAATCGATGTTATCTGCATTCTATTTTTAGTAAGGCAATAATGAATTTTTATATATTCGCAGTTCAAAACATTTATTTTTTAAAAAATGAAAAATTACGCCAAGCTTAATAACATTATCGGGTGGATAGTAGGCATTGCCGCTTCCATTGTGTTTATTCTTACAGCAGAGTCAACTGCAAGTTTCTGGGATTGTGGTGAATTTATTTCATGCGCATATAAATTTGAGGTGGGGCATCCTCCAGGCGCGCCAACATTTTTATTGCTTGGAAGGATTGTTTCATTATTGACTTTTGGCAATATTTCACTTGTGGCTTTATTTATAAATTATCTTTCTGCAATATGCAGCGGGTTGGCTGTAATGTTTCTGTTCTGGATAATAACTTATATGGCAAAAAAATTATTTATTAACGATAAAGAAGAAACAAATAAAGCCAATATGTATGCAGTGTTTGGCGCAGGTATTGTAGGCGCTATGGCATTTACATTTTGCGATTCATTCTGGTTTTCGGCAGTCGAAGGCGAAGTTTATGCTATGGCGGCGTTTTTCACCGCTATTATTTTTTGGTGCGCTACAAAATGGGATAGGGAAACTGATATAAAAAACAGTTACCGCTGGATAATTTTAATTGCTTACCTTATTGGATTATCCATTGGCGTTCACCTTCTGAATCTTCTTGCCATTCCGGCAATTGGTTATATTTATTATTTTAATAAATATAAAAATCCTACATGGAAAGGAATCATTGTAACAACTATTATATCAACAGGTATCACTGGTTTAATTCTTGATATAATAATTCCACAAATTGTGAGCTTGTTTGCTTCAACGGAATTTTTCTTTGTTAATTCATTGCGATTGCCTTTCAATTCAGGATCTGTTTTCTTTATTTTAATTCTCGCCGCACTTATAGTAGGAGGAATAATTTACACTTTTAAAGAAAATACATCTTCGAAATTAAAAGCCATATTACTTGGTATTTCTGCAATTTTTGTAATATTAGTATTAATCGGAAGCAGTTCATCTTTAAGCTTTTTTTTACGTTTAGTAATGGTGGGCTTATTCATAGTACTTATTTATTTCATCAGGAATAAAAAAGCTGTATTGAATACTGCAATCCTTTGTTTCGTATTCTTTCTTATAGGATATTCAACTTATCTTATTCTTGTAATCCGTTCAAATGCTAACACTCCATTGAATGAAAACTCGCCCAAAAATGCTATCGCATTGCTTTCATACCTTAATCGTGAACAATATGGCGACTGGCCTGTATTATACGGGCAGTATTACAATGCCCCATTAGATAGTAAAAAACCTTACAATGATGGGAACCCATATTATACCCGTGATGACAAGAAAGGGAAATATGTTATAACCAATGACAACAAAGGCTCTGTTCCTAATTATGATGCAGACTTCTGCACTTTATTCCCAAGAATGTGGAAGAGCGAAAAAGCTGATTTATATAAAAATTGGGTTGATATAAAAGGTATTCCGATAACAATAAATTACGGTGGTGAATCAAAAGTAGTTTATAAGCCGACGTTTTCCGAAAACCTGAAATTTTTCTGGAGATATCAGCTTGGATATATGTACTGGCGTTATTTTTTGTGGAATTTTGTTGGAAGGCAAAACGATTTACAAGGGTCAGGTAATTCAGTGGAAGGCAACTGGATTAGCGGTATAGAATCCATTGATAAATCCTTACTGGGACCAGTAGATTTGCTCCCCGATAATTTAAAAAATAAAGGAACAAACCATTTTTATTTTTTGCCTTTGATCCTTGGATTGATCGGAATGATCTTTCATTTCAGGAATAGGTATCAGGATGGACTTGTTGTTGTTCTTTTCTTTTTTATGACAGGATTGGCAATTATCCTTTATTTGAATCAGGGTCCGGCGGAGCCAAGAGAAAGGGACTATGCTTATGCCGGATCTATGATGGCATTCTGTATCTGGATTGCTATGGGTGTAATTGCGATTTATAATTTTCTGAAAACAAAGATTAAACCCATACTGTCTGCTGTTCTTGTAACAATTGTTTGTTTTGCAGCGGTTCCTTATGTTATGGGAAAAGAAGGGTGGAATGATCACGATCGTTCCGGAAGATATACTATGGTTGATTTCGCTTCGAACTACCTTAATTCCTGCGCCCCAAATGCTATACTGTTTACAAATGGCGATAACGACACATTCCCCTTATGGTACGCTCAGGAAGTTATGGGAATACGTACTGATGTGAGAGTGGTAAACTTAAGCCTTCTGAATACTGACTGGTATATTGATGCTATGACACGCAAAGCATACACCTCCGATACACTGCCTATTTCAATGAAGTGGGACCAGTATAAGAGTGGAACGCGGGATGCCATTTATTTCTACGAAAACGAAAATGTAAAAGGCTCCGTTGAATTAAATGAGTTGCTTAATTTTGCTTTAAGCGATGATCCTTCAACAAAACTATCAACTTCTACAGGTAGGAAAGTTGAATATTTCCCTACACGTAATTTTAAACTGACAGTTGATAAAAATGCTGTCCTTGCAAACGGCACTGTTTCCAGAGATAAAGCAGATTCTATTGTTGATAAAATTGAATGGAAAGTAAGCGGTTATGGAGTTCAGAAGAACAATCTCGCAGTACTCGATATAATTGCGCACAACAACTGGAAACGCCCGATTTATTTTTCCATTACAACCGGCAACGATGCTTATATCGGATTGGACAAATATTTTCAACTTGAGGGGCTTGCCTATCGCTTTGTTCCTGTAAAATTTAATGACTCAGAAGGTCAAACCGGAAGCATTAATACTACTGCAATGTACGACCACCTTATGAATAAATTCAAATGGGGAAACATGCAGGATTCAACTATCTACCTTGACGAAACAAACTTAAGGATGACAATGAATTTTCGCAATAATTTTGCCCGCCTTGCTTCAGCGCTTATTAATGAAGGTAAAAAAGATTCGGCGATAAAAGTTCTTGACAAATGCCTTGAAGTTATGCCTGAAGCATCGGTTCCTTTTAATTATTTTATTCTTCCTGTTGCGGAAGCGTACTATTCTGCAGGCGCTATAGGTAAAGCAAATAAACTTATAAATCGCCTTCTGGCACTATATGAACAAAATCTCAAATATTTCTTTGCATTTAAAGGCGATATGGCAAAAGAAATAGTTGACAAAAAAGAACAGGCTCTTGCTATCATGAACAGGATATCGTATATTGCTAATGTTTATAAACAAACTCCAATAGCTAATAAAGCTAAAGTAATTTTCGAAAAATATTATAGAATGTATTCCAAGGGTGGAGCCACAATGCAAAACCCATACAAAAGAAGAAAAAAGTAAAAAATAGTTTAAAAGGGAAAAGTTCAAGGTTCAAAGTTTCTTAGTGTTCCGATAGCTATCGGAATAGTGTTCTTAGTACCTTAGTGGTAAAGAGTAAATGAAAAGACGATTGGGCGATAAGTTGTTCAAAGTTTTCCGGTTCTCTTCAGTAGCCCTTCGGACTATGATTTTTTAATGGAAATTTTATATTGAATCATAATATCTGGATGATATAACCGGGCATAATTATTTGAAAATGGACTGGTGGCAATGTGTAAGTTGTGCGTCATGTGATCGAACACTTTACTAATTTGACCAACTAACAAAATATATAAATGGCTGACAATTCGAATGACGAAACATTAAATAATCCGACAAGTATTCAACCGGAAAACCTTTCAGCCGAAATTATTTCTACTAACGAAAAGAATATAATCACACCAAAACAAGAAACTGAAAATATGGAAGCGCATCATCATAATGACCTACATCATAAATCTAAAAAATGGAAAAATCATTTGCTTGAATTTTTAATGATATTTCTTGCCGTAACCTTGAGTTTTTTCGCAGAGAACCTAAGAGAATATTTTAGCGATCAAAAAAAAGAAAAAGAATATATGGAAAGCATGGTTGCAGACCTTAAGTCAGACACAACAGCATTCGGAACAGCAATAACACGTTGGAAATATATTAATAAAAATACAGACAGCATGCTTTTATACTTAAAAACAGATATAAGTCAGCCGACTGTAAATACACTTTATAATTTGGTAAGCAAAGAGTTTTTCCGTTTCGACCTATTCAAATACAATAATAAAACCTTTGAAGAATTAAAAAGCTCTGGAGATTTTAGGTTGCTAAAAAATAATGATTTAATCAATGCTATTATGACTTACGACCTTAATATGAAATATATTCTAACACAGGAGCAGAATATAAAAGAATTTATGATTATATTTAAAAACGATGAATCAAAAATTTTTGATTTTTCACGGTTAAATGATAAATGGGGTTATAATAAATCGCTAATATTTCCCGATAAAAATACTAACCTTAAATTACTTTCTTACGATAAACAAACGATTGCTGAATATTTTAATAAGTTATGGACGTTTCATGCTTTGGCTAAGATTCATGAAAAATTATTTGAAGAGAATAAAATGATAGCCACTAAATTATTAAACCAAGTTCAAAATGAATATCATTTGGAAAAAGAATAATGTAAAACACTAACGTACAACAAATGCATTTGCAATAGCATGACTTACGGAATAAACTTCGTTTGCAAATCATTTATCAACTTTTGTTTAAGCAGACATTACACTACTGAAAATTAGTTCTTAACTTTAGTTTTTTAATTTAGCATTTTTTCCGGCTAACAGTTTGCTATTACCATGCCATCGCAAATGCTTCAACATTAAAATTAAAATCTGTATAAAAATTAAAAATGTATTTAAAATGTATTTTTTCGTTATTCCGAATATATTAAAAAAGTTTTACAAAAAAGATATCGTTTGGGAAATGGATTCATCCGAAAAGCGCATCTGGCTTACCTTCGACGATGGACCAGAACCGGAGGTTACACCTTTTGTGCTGGATGAACTGAAAAAATATAATGCAAAAGCCACTTTCTTTTGTCTTGGAAAAAATGTTGAAACTTATCCCGAAACTTATCAGATGATATTAAATGCAGGGCATTCAACAGGTAATCATTCTTACAGTCATAAAAATGGATGGGTTACAAACAAACAGGAATATGTTAATGATGTGGAAAAATGCAGACTGCTGGTAAAGTCTTCGCTCTACAGGCCGCCGTATGGAAAAATAAAACCGTCGCAGCTAAATCACCTTAGGAAAGAATATTCTATTATTATGTGGAGCCTTATAAGCGGTGATTTTGATAAAGAACTTAAAAAAGAAAAATGCCTTGATATACTTTTGAAAAATACTAAAAAAGGCTCTATTGTTGTTTTTCACGACAGCCTCAAAGCAAAAGAAAAATTAAAATATGTTCTTCCGAAATTTCTTGAACATTTTTCCGGCAAGGGATATTCTTTTCATTCAATATCTTTTCAGGTAAAATAAAGTCCGATTTATCTTACAATTAATACCGATAGCGCATTCA
>CAINEZ010000033.1 GCA_903847905.1 uncultured Bacteroidota bacterium | reverse complement strand
TTGGGTGTTTGTTGATTGACATATCTCTATGATTACGGAATAATCTTTAAAGATACTTATTTTCAATGAATTACCCAAATGTTTTCACACTTATTTTATTGATTATCAGGTATTTGTTTTAATTTATAACGAACTATTGAACGATAAAAGTAGCACGATTCTGAGTAATTTATATATTGGATATAGCTATTTATATCTAAATAAAGCGGATAGTGCACAATCATATTATAATAAAGCCGAAAAAGAAGCATCGAATATTCACAACCCTACACTTATATCGGTTGTGCTTAGAAATATTGGTACGGTTTATTTTCAGCAAGGAGATTATCCAAAAGCGTTAAGGGTTTTTTATAGTGTACCATTAACTGCTAATAGTATATACGATAGTAATAAGTATTATTTGATTGCGAATGTCCATATCAAAACGAATAAATTAGATTCAGCAAAATACTATTTGGGTAAGGTTACTGATTTGCACGAAATAGCTCCCGACTATTACAGATTATGGCAAACCATTGCCGAGAAGGAGAATAATATAACAAAAGCTTTGTATTATGCCAATAAAGTAAGTTTTGCCATTGATTCGCTGTATAAGAAAAAACTCGAAAAAAGTTTTGCAGGTTTCGAAAAGAAATACAAGTATCAGGGCTTACAAATCGCCAATCAAAATCTGACCATAAAGAATAAACAACGGGGATTTCTGCTTTTACTGGCATTATTGACAGTCAGTATTTTTAGTGGATTGTTTTTATTCTGGAGATTAAAGGCAAAGAAAAATGAAGTTGAATATCAAAAGGATTTAACCAATAAAAAACAAAAACTATTGGAAATTGAACAAGAGAAAACTGAAAAGGAAAGAGAAAACAATGCCTTATTGGAACGGCAATTAAAATTGCAGTCTATTCTACTGCTCAATCTTGAACAACATCGAAATCATTCGGCAAAACAAACCGGTTTATGGGGAAAAAATAAAAACGGGACAAAATCCGTAGAAAACAAGGTTTTTAATGAAGAATTGCTGGCATGCATGGATATGGAATATAATAACATATCCCAACGGTTAAAAGAAACATATCCTGAGTTATCCGCTAATGATATTATTACTTGCTGTATGATGCTGGCAGGTTTTGAAACGGGCATGATTGCATCTGTACTTAATGTGCAAAATGAATCGGTATTTACCCGCCGTTTCCGAATCCGAAAAAAGTTAAAACTTGAAGAGTCTGAAAAACTGAATCATTTTTTAGAGGTATTTTAATGCATTTTTCATTCAAAAACACCCTGATTTTATGATGTCAATATAGCTTGTTAAATCACACTCTCTAATACTCTGATATTACGTATTTTATAGCATGACCTTACGGGGCATGTCTATGAAATAAATCCGGCATTTAACCAAAATGTCGGATTTTTTTTGTATTTATTTGTAGGATAAATAATTTAAAAATTTATCCTTATGAAAAAGTATTTAATCTCCCTTGCATTTGTAGTTTCAGTAGCTACACTTTGCTTTTCGCAAACAAACACTGTACAAACTACTAAATTATCAGTTGAAGATCCTCCAATTATTACTTTTCCGCCACGTCACATTTTAGGTGATACAAGAATAGCTGTAAAAGTGATCATTGCACCGGTAGAAATAAACTTAACAAAAGCGGTTTAAAGAATCAGTTTAGAGTGAACATAGCGTTGACCTGAACAAACCGAGTGGCAGATAGCCGAATACTGTCTGCCACCTGCTGAAAAGAAGGGAATGTAGAGCGATACAAACCCGAATCTGACGAAAACATCCATGTATCGGATAAAAACAAGCATGTTTCCAACGAAAACATTCATGTATCCGACAAAAACAAGCATGTTTCCAACAAAAACGTCCATGTATCCTACAAAAACAAGCATGTTTCCAACGGAAACAACCCTGTTTCGGACAAAAACAAACATGATTCTAATGAATGGGGGATGATTTAGAAAAAAGTGGGGTCTATTCAATAAACTGTGTCAGAAAAGGGAAAATTATTATATTTACCCTTTAAAAACAAGTTAAAATGGACAAGACAAAAGGATTTGATTACAAGGAATTTGAACAAGAGGCCTTAATAAAATTAAAGCAAGGTGT
>CAINEZ010000032.1 GCA_903847905.1 uncultured Bacteroidota bacterium | reverse complement strand
TTGATTCATGATCGGCTGTCCGACTAATTTTTTTGTTTTATCTTTGCTCATAGCCCTAATTTGGAAATTTAGGCAAAGATGGCAAGTATATCGGTTCATTCAGATATGCTTGCCTATTTTATCTCGTCCACCAATGATAATTTATATATTCCAAAATTAAACAAACTCTTATTCTACAGGAAAAACATAAGTAGTCTTATCATGATTAATAAAAGTTATTTTATTTTCTTTTGCCAACCAACCTAATGCAGTACATAATTCAGGCAAGTTTAGGTTGCAGTCTCTTTTCAGCTTATTAATATTGGTATCGGTTAAATTAGTTTCTAACCTTTTCCATATTTTTCCTGCATTAATTCCAATTTGATCTTTTTTCATCTTTTAAATTTTTAATATTCTTATTATTTAAAGAAGTATCAACATAGTCAACAAGTAATCCTACCGATTGTAACATCATTAGCCTGTTATCAGGAACATTTATGTTAAATTCATTTTCCATGTCAACAATAATTTCAACTACATCAAGAGAATCAACCCCAACACTTTCAAATGATGATTTGAGAGATAATTCTGTTTTCGGAACACCTGTCTTATTGCTGATATTTAATATTATTTTTTTAGCGAGTTCCTGTTTTGTCATATAATTTAATTTATTTGTGAAACGGAATTATGTGTTATTTCATTTCCCTGAGTATTCTTAATGCTTCATCTACATGCTTTGTAGCTTCTGTTTGAGAATTAAAAATATAATTAACAATCCCTTTTTTATCTACAATATAAGTTATCCGTCCCGGTATAACTCCCAGTGAAAAAGCGCCAAACATTATTCTTATTAAACTGTTTTCATCACTGAGCAATGTGAAACTAAGGTGGTATTTTTCGGCAAACTTTTTATGACTTTCAACAGATTGGGAGCTAATGCCTATGATCATTGCACCGGCATCATTAAAATCTTCATACAGGTCGCGGAAATAACAAGCTTCTTTGGTACAACCTGGAGTATCGTCTTTAGGATAAAAATAAATTACAAGATTTTTCTTTCCGATAAAATCTTTCACATTGAATTCTTTACCATACTGGTCGGGTAGCGTAAATTCAGGTATTTCAGAACCAATTTCAATTTTTTTCATAGGTTATACTTTTAAATTAAATTAGAAATAATTTAAAGCAACGTATGCGTTGTATAATTTTAGTTCGTTTGATTACTTACATTTTTTTCTTTTGCCAATAATAATCAATACTGAATACTCCTGAACCTTTAGCTGAAATAAACAAAAAAATGAAGCAATAGAGAATGGCCATCTCGCCATGATTTACTATTGGTAAGACTGCATTGGTTGCGTGAACTGTCCAATAGGCAAAAGCCATCTCGCCACAGGCGAAAAATGCCGCCCATCGAGTGAACAGACCGATCATAATTAGTATGCCGCCGATAAACTCAATTGGACCAGCAATACACACAATGTATAGCGGCATTTCCATCCCTTGAGGGAAATCAAACAATTTCTGTGAACCATGCCATAAAAAAAGGAATCCCGCTATAATTCGCAGTATGGCATAAGTTTGCGTTTCGTATTTTGACATGAACATAATTATTTCGATTTAGTTGTTATTTATACTCTTATTGTTTGTTACAATTAAAGCTGATCATGAAATATTTATAATTAATTATCTTTCATAGATCATTTCTTTTTTATTGAAAGCAAGGTGTTTGGCTTTTATTCCACTTTCATTTTTATTAATTAATTTATGATTATTTTTTTTTGTAAAAGTTACCATTCTTGAATTGTATATAATTTCTGCAATTCTTAGATTTATATCAGATATAGTTTCCATTTCAATTTTTTTTTAATTTTTAAAATGTTGATTTCATATATCTTTTAAGAAAGATGATTTTTTTATTTAAAAAGAAGTTGAGGTTGTTTTATAGTTGCATAGAATGTTTTTAGCATTATTAATTTCTTTATCATTTCCCTGTGCTATTACTAAAAACTTCCCTTCATTAAGATTTTCACTGTATTTAACAACTTCATCTTTTTTTATTCCGATTGTTGTTAAAAGCGAAACCAACCCTTCTTTACCAATACCTGCATCAAAACCATCAAGCACTTTTCTGACGGCGCCTGCACCTAAAATAAATCCATACCCGGGAACAGCTAAAACACCGGCTCTTGATAAAATACCTAAGGTTGAACCTAAAACAATACTAACACTTTCACTTGCATTTTTTAATGCTTGCTTTGATTTTACACGCATAAGGCCTTTAACAATTTTTGCCCGACCAATTATAGATAATTGATTAGATGGAAAATTTTTATTTTTTAATACTTCAATAGCATTAAGCGCTGTCCAATGCGAATCATAAATAGCTACTGTTGATTTCATGGTTTTTTATTTAAATGAAACTGTTTTTGCTTTTTAATATTTGATTTTTTTAGTTGTATTAATAAAACACAAAGTATAAAATCAATAGTTCGGTAATTTTTTCATGCAAAGATATGAACAAATGTATGTAAAAAACTTTTAATAAAGCCTATTGTAGGCGAAAGAAAAAGCATCAAGATTTGT
>CAINEZ010000031.1 GCA_903847905.1 uncultured Bacteroidota bacterium | reverse complement strand
ATTTTTTTTTCTATTATTTTTATGGCTTCATTTATTTCTATAAAATTAAGAGAATTTATGTCTAATCCATTGTATACTACATACCCATTCTTAATTAGTCTTATCTTTTTTGCTTTTTCAAAGTTATCATAGCTAACAAATATATTTTTATCTATAAAAATTAACAAAAATTTAAAAATAATCCAATAAATTACTTTAGAAATTGTATTGCTATAATTGCTGTCAAGAGAAGATAATCCATGAAAAGTAAAAACTGTTTTTATTTTATTGTTTGATATCTTTGCTCCTATTGCTCCTAATAAGGCATTGGAGCTATTAAAGTGTACAACATCAAATTTTTCTTTATCTAAATATTTTTTCATTTCAAAAATAAACATTATATTTTTGAAAGGATTATTTGTTCTTTTTAGCGAACTAAAAAAATGTACTGGTATATTTATTTTGTCTAGTTCATTCTTTAAAAATTCTCCTTCTCCCATTCCAACAACAACAAAATGACCTTTTTCCTTTAATCCTTTTGCCATATTAAAAACAGCTATTTGAGCTCCACCCACATCTCCTTTTGTTATAGTTATTAATATTTTCATTTAAATATATTTTTAATTGCCCTTCTTAATAAAGACAATAAATACCAAATAGCCCCTAGTATTTTATTTTTTGATATTAAAAATACCTCTCTATATGCTTCCTTATCATGAATTTTAGAAATTCCACCAGTTATCATGTTAGAAATAACTTTATTAGTGAAGCTAGCCCTTTTGCCTCTTAGATAAGCTCTAAGAAACAAGTCGTAGTCCATCGCGTATTTATATTTAGTATTAAACAATCCAATTTCGTTATAAACTTCTTTTTTAATAAATGAGGCAGGATGATTCAAGTGTGGCATGCGGAAGGAAATAGTCCATTTATAATTAACAGCAGGGTATATAGTATGATTTTTCTGTTCATTATTCCAATACCTTAAAGAACCAACATATAAGTCTGCACTATTTTTGTAGTCTAAATCTGCAATTATTTGTATTGCATCTTGTTCATACCAATCATCACTATTTATAATACCAATGATTTCACCATGTGAAGCAAGTATACCTTTGTTAAAAGCATCACTAATTCCTTCATCTTTCTCACTTACCCAATATGAAATCCTATCGCTATATTTTTTAATAATATCGACAGTTCCATCCGTTGATCCACCGTCGATTATTATATACTCAATATTTTTATATGTTTGTTCAAGTACTGAAAGAATAGTCTTCTCAATTGTTTTAACTGAGTTGAATGATACTGTTATTATACTGACTAGGGGATTATCATTATTCATTTTAGTTTAGTATTTTAGTTTTAATGAATTTATATATTGGGTATGGAATAATATGCCTGACTGATGTTTTTAATATTAAAAATTTGTAATAAACGTAAATAATTGGATTTTTCTTAAATTTACTAATTGTGTTATAGCAGTCTGTGATTGTTCTTATATTATTTTGAGAACTTGCTCCGTCAGCAGAAAATGAAGCAATTGTCTTATTTATTTTCAGCATTTTACCCTCGTTATAATTAACGTTCAAAAAGAATTCAAAATCAGCCACCAATTTATTATTGGTATTATATTTATATTTTTTCATAATAGAACTTTTAATAAATGAACTTTGGTGATTAACTGGGCCCATCCATAAGTACTTTGGAGAAAGTTCGTTTTTAATGTATCTATAATTAGAACTCCTAACTTCCATATTCCCATAAATAATATTAAAACCTTTTTTCAGAAATGGAATTATTTCTGAAGTAATATTATTTTCAAAGAAATAATCATCAGAATTCATAAAGTTTAGATAATCTCCCTTTGATACATCGATTCCCTTATTCATTGCATCATAGATTCCCCGGTCCGGCTCACTGACCCAGTATTCAATATATTCTTCGTATTT
>CAINEZ010000030.1 GCA_903847905.1 uncultured Bacteroidota bacterium | reverse complement strand
TATTGACTTCGTCGTATATGCACCGGGAATACCTTTTGATATTTCAAGCAAAGAACTATCAGTTAAACTTCCTGTTCTTGGCAGATCAGATATTTTCTGTCCCAGCACTATTGCCGGTAAAATCAATAATAATAAAATCCATTTTTTCATATTCTTTTATAATTAAATTATTCAATAATTCTTATAGTACCATCTTCGCTAATTCTTGTTATTTCATCTTCTGTAATTCTATAATTGCCTATTGTTCCGGTTACAACTTTAATCCCTTTTTTAAAATAATCAGTTTGTATAAACTTATCCGTTTTTGCAGTTGCCGGTAATTTATAGCGTTTGCCCGGTATTAATCCGTAATTTAATCCTTCAATATTGTTAGCGCTCATAAAATCAAATACCGCTTCGATAGTGCCATATTCTTGAAGGCAAATATCAAATAGGTTTTGATTAGTAAGCGCTATTACTGTTTTCATAACCTTTCAGCATCAATTTCTAAATCTCCGTTAACCATTTTTATTGACTTCACATTGTAACCATCAGCCTGTAATTGCTTTCTTAATTCTTTTCTAAAATCCCCATCTATACTACCGTTTACCATGCTCATTATATTTGCGCCAACTAAAGGAAACTGCTTGTAATGTCCGGGAGCAGCTTGTAGAATATCACGAATATGTTGATAATCGCTTTCGCCGATTTTAAAATCGCCGTTTTCGATTATCAGATCTCCGTCATCATCCGATAAAAAATCTTTTACAAATTCCTTTGCCATTAGTGTTTTACTTTAGTATCTTCAATATCTAAAATAGTAGTTGGAGTTAATGCTTGACCCGCCCATGTTGTTATTGCAGTTTTTAATGCAGCTCCACCATCATTTGAAACCGGAACCCAAGCTGTTAAAATTTGTTTCAATGAATTAATGCTGTTTTCAATGGTATTTAATTTTGAAACATTAGCCTGAACCTTAACCAATCCTCCAAGTGATCCTCCATTCATTTTTATTGTTGATCCATCCATTACAAAACTTGTATTTCCAATAACAATTTCATAATTATCTACATCACTGAATAAACTTACAAATGCATCATTCTTCCTGATAATAGTTACAAGCACATTACTACCAATTTTTGGTTTTGCATATAGTCCTGATGTTGCATTTATATCAGACTGGAGACGGACACCAAAAATATCAGCATCACCATTTAATGGCCGACAATCGCATGTCCGCTCCGACTGATTCACCTGCAACACGGAACAGGCAAAGGTTTTAAACTCATTTTTTTTAATTAAAGCTCTTATTGATTCTGCAGTATTCATTTTCCGGTTGTAGTATTTATCATTGTATCAGGTGTAGGAATCTGTTTATAACCTTTAATTCCGAATTCAATTTTTAAATTTTTAGCCAGGTATGATCCATCAGGGTGATATTGATTTCCTGTTATAGTAGCTACGTCTCCTTTTTCTATTGAAGGCACGCCAAATGTTGTGAAGTTGCCATAATAACCTGTTACCTTTAATCGCTCAATTTCTCTTTTAGCATATTGTTCCAGATCAGTTTCAGTAAGTTCAAAAAAATGAAGTGTACGTACTTCACCATCATCATCACCAAAACTCTTTTCAATTTTTTTATTATCACGTGAAATACTAATTGCTGTAACTTTTAGGCTTATGTCTTCAGCTCTTTTATATGTCAGATCATCGTTTATAATATTGTAACCAAATTTGAATGATCGCTCTTTTCTGTTTGTCCAATATGCGAGTCCGGAATATAAGACAGGGCGTGTAACTCCATTTTCAGTTATATTCCTGAAATAACTATAAATACCGTCTCCTTTTAATTCTTCAAGTATTTTAGCCGGTGTTACTTTTGTATAATTCACAGGTTGCAGATAAATAAGGTCAGCACCATCAGGAACTACAAATTCAATTCCTGCAGGAATAATATCAGTAAGAAGTTGTTTTAATGTATGACGTGCCGGATAACTTTTTGTAATACTTCCTTTCTTCAGGAGAAACATTGAATCTTCACATGTTAATGTTACTGGGACTCCGGATTTAATGTCCTTTAAATAACCAATAAAACGTGTTTTCAACACACTATCATAACCACATTGAACAATTATCTTATCGCCTCTTTTAAGAATAGGCTCTTCACCAATGCTTGAATCTCCCATTGCAATAGCAGCGCCATTCCACTGTAGTTTACGTGGAATAGTAATCGTGCAGGTATCTGTCAATGTTTCTATGCTTTGATTAACAACAACGTTAACAACATAATCAAATGCCCATTTACCAAGTGTTATATGTGAAATTAATTTCAACATTATTCTTCTACTAATTCAATAGGTTCATCACTCAGGGCTTTAATCGAAAATAACTGAACATTTTGCGAACCGGGTTGTTGTCTAAAATCAAACCCTACAACAACAACATTATGTATTCCGAACATTTGTAAATATTCACTGGTTACAGGAAGAGCTTCAGCTAATTTCATTAAATACACTAATGTATTCATATCTTCTACAGGGTAACGATTAGGGTTCTGATCAAACAATCCGCCCTCCATTGTAATTTCATAATCACCATCGCAAACATATTCCTTTACTGTGCCTGGTCTTCCCTGAACAATAGTTTCAACAATATGTTTTCTCATACTTACAGTAACGAGAACCCATAATAATTGAAGCTGCCTTCCGTTTACCACATTATCTTTTATAATAACATCAGCCCATACCGGTGTTCCAAACATGCTGGTTAATTCACAGTCTTCGGAAGCGCTGTTCATTCTTACCGAATCTTCAGGAGTATTAGCTGTGGGAAACTGGCTTGAGTTTGATTCTAAAGGTTTGCCAGGAATAAAAAACTTTGGCTGCAATAAATGCTTACCCCATGATTCTAATATTAATGTATATTTACTCATCAGTCTGCCATCCTGTTTGCGTCATTTAACGCTGTTAATAATACTTTATCCACGGCAGCGCCTATATCACTTGCGCCTTCCGAAACTGATGTTGTAGTTACAGTTTCAACTCCTACCATTTTTGTAACTGTTATGTAAATATTCTTCACCTGAGCATTGCCGGAGACATCACTTACACCACTGTTAAATTTAGGGGAGTTATCTCCATTATCAGAACCTGATGTTGAAGAAGATTTTTTCCATTCATCTTCATAATTTTTAAATTCTTCAAGAAATTTACTTTGTTGAATACTTCCATTACCATATATTTTACCTAAGCCTTCAAACATTTTAATTTCACTCTTACGCATACCAACAATATCTGTATTCATCTTGTCATTAAAATTTTCAAAAAGATTATCCATCTTTTCATTAACAACTGCGGCACCTTTTTCTTTCATTAAATCTGTTTGCCAGGTATAATTTCCCAAACCCATAAATGCATTTGCCCATGCTTTTACTGATTTTCCTAAAGTCGTAATCGAGGCTGAGAATATATCTTTATCAGATGCTAAACCACGAGAACCCATATTATATTGAGCTTCGCTAACTTTATTTATGTCTTTTAAAAGGTAATTCAAATCTTCTAATACATTCGAAATAACACCATGACTTTTTCCAAGATTTTCTTTAAAAATTGTCCAGTTATTATCTAATCTGTTTATACTGCCTCCTAGTTTCTCATTTACGGCAGCCATTGATCCCGAAACACCTTTCACATCTCCCAGGCTTATCATATATTTTGTGATAGCATCATCTGTATTCTTTACTTCAGTAGTAACACCCTTAAAAGTAAATGCTATCATATCACCATCTGCTTTAGCTTTAATGCAGAATTGTTTCAACGGTCTGAACATTCCCATTTGAGCGCTGAATATAGCCTGTGCGAAATCCTCCATATCTCTGCCGGTACCGGCAGCAACATCGCCCATTTTTTTCATATCTTTCATAGATGGTTTATATCCATGAATTGATAAATCCTCAAAAGCTTTTTCTATTCCTTCCATTTTAAATGGAGCTTCAGCGGCAAACTTATCAAGATCATCCATAGCCTTACTACCTGCAAATTTGCTATCAAACGTAGTTGACAGAACAGCTTCCATCTTTTCTTTTTCAGCACGAAGAGAAATTATTGATTTACCAATTTCATAAGCACCATATAATCCACCAATCATTCCCAATGCTCCCAAAAATCCGCCACCATTTGATGTACTGGTATTAGTTAGATTATCTCTTTCTTTTTCGAGCGCTTGTATTTCTTTATTGGCAGTTTTTATAGCAGTGACATCAATTGATATGGCTCTTTGTCTGTTAAGAAGATCCAGCCTTTCATCAATTTGCTTGATGGACATAGCCGTTACTTTTCCCGTAGAACTTGTTTTATTTAATGATGTATTTATTTTGGCAAATGCAGCATCTGATTTTGCTGCCATTTTACTGAGGGGATTAGTAAATTGGTCTTTTAAGAATGCTGTAAATGTAACCGTGTTTGCCATCTATTATGAAACTTGAACAAATTTGAATTTCGGGTGTCCGTGATCTAAAGCCCATTTTAATTCTTTCCATATACTTGCCCATTCGTCATCTGTTAATGTATCGGGATTAATGTGAAGATAGAGCCTTAATAAAATGTTAATTTGTCTTATATAATTATCAGGATCATTAATCCCTATTTCTGCTTCCTTTAATTTTTTTTTATGTCAGCATCCATTATATCAAATGTATCGTAGGCTTTTGTGCAGGCGCTATAAAAATAATCATCATCTGTAAGAATTCTTTTATCACCTTCAAGAAAACAATTCGTAAGAAGTATTTCTTTAGCTCGCAAAGAGTTCTGTTTATCTATCGACATTACCATTCCCAAAATTTTGCGATCTGGTTTTTTGAAATAAGCTGAAATAGTTTCACAATCCTTTTTGTTTGCAAAAATTTGCGATACTTTTTCTACACTATATTTTTTAGCTATTGCATTTAATTCAGCCTGGTCTTTTTCTTCCTGTAGGTTTTTTTCTTCCATTTTCGTGTTTTTTTTAATGACGCTGCGAAGCAGCAAATGACTATTAATGACTTTTTAACTTTAAACTTTGTTATGCTTTCCAGTTTATATCTCCAATAATCAAAGGCAATTCAACTGAAATTTCCATATCGCCCGATTTCGTATCACGCATGTTTTTTGTGAATTCCACAAATTTTAATTTATGCGATACTATTAAACCTGCGCTATTCATATATACAACAGGTATTTCAAAAGGAGGAAATTTTGTAATGTCGCCATCAGGAGCGGCTGCCTGTAATGATTCTACTTCGAGAACATCAAGAGTTATGGAACCACTGTATTTTTTCGGGCCATAAGTTCTTGCTACGGGATTTTGTCCGGCTCCATAATTGTCCTTTTTTTCCTGTTCGGAATCATACTTTATTGCAATTATACCTGCAATAGTTTGTCCCATTATATTTACTATAACATCAGCATTAGAATACGAAACGCCATTTATCATTGGACTCATAATATCTGTTTTTTAATTGATAATTATTTTTGTCATCCTGAGTTTATCGTGTCATCCTGAGTTAATCGAAGGATTAAATTGAAGATGCGAAACTGATTTTTATTTTAAAATTTCTGCTAACACCAGTTGGTACGTTAACAATTGAGATGTCAATTTCGGATGTTTGATTAACATTCTGATCAGCATCAATAACTGTTTTATAGCCCGACAATTCTTTTTTTCTTGCCATTTCAGATAAAGCTTCATCACCTTTACCTTCAAGAAACTTGACATAATCAATGGCGAGTTTACCGGTAGTTTCATCCACATTTACCGGTCCGTTGATCTCCGGAGCTATTTTACTGCCTACGTTCATAATGGCTTTATCCATTACTCTGTTGGCTTCTATATTTCCAAAGTCATTGGTGCGCGAAACTGCAGTCCAGGAATCATTAAAGAATGTTCCTGGTAAAAATGGATCTTTCTGCAGGAAAATATAATTTTTACGGTCAATGCTTTCAATAGCATTATCTGAAAGGGAATTGAATAGCTGACCATTTGCAAATGCAATGGTTTCCAATTCCACGGCAGCCATGTTGAATTTTTTGCGCCAACCGATATTTTCATTTACTGAAGCAAGTGACACAGCTCCTAATGCGGCTCCGATACATGATATGCTATAACCTTTTTCTGCATATAATGCAGCTCCTACATTACCTCCATCCTGACCAATTACTGAAGATACTTTTTCATTTGTAAGTAATGTAAGATCTTCAAGTGTGGTAAGATCAGTAATAGAAGTTATGTCAGCGCAATATAAGACATCCGAAATAGGTTTATATGCGGCATCAAGATCGTCTAATATTAATTGTATTGC
Source organism: uncultured Bacteroidota bacterium (assembly GCA_903847905.1). Taxonomy (GTDB): domain Bacteria; phylum Bacteroidota; class Bacteroidia; order Bacteroidales; family CG2-30-32-10; genus CAINEZ01. The sequence continues at coordinate 1,878 of CAINEZ010000030.1, read as the reverse complement.
AGCCAAATGGTCGGTATCGAAAGCTTCATCTTTCATGAATATTGATACATTCTTTATTTTGCCCTGGGCAAAATTCTGAATGGTTTTTAATTCAGTAAAATCATAGGCTCCGGTAGGTACGCTAAATATTCCTACCCACAATTTGATTCCTGAATTAATTCTGAAAGCTTCGCTTATGTGATAATGAATAACATCAAAGAATGCATCACCACCACCAGAGAATTGTGTAACAGTTGCTGCGCCAGTCCCTGTTGATGAAAAAGCCAAATGTGTTCCTGCATTTATGCTGTCACCTTTTCCTGTTGGAGCAGTGAGCGCAACATTATGCAATGTGCCGGCGGCTGAATAACCATGAACTCCTGTTAAATTATTTATTGCGGCACGTAATCCGGTAGCAACATCATCTTCATCATCGCCGCTTACAAGTGCATAATCACCAAGCGTAATGCCATCCATTATAATCGTTACAGTTGTGCCTGCAGCTCCTGGTGTTGTTATTGCAACATTACCTCCGGTTGCTTTTGTTTCATCGCTTTTATCATCTTTAATACCTAAAGTTTCAGCAGCTGCCACATCAGTAATTTCTTTTATTCTTGCATTTGCTGAGAAACCAGAAGGCAAAGTGTCAGAAAAAAACAACATTGCTGAATAATGATCTTTCCCGGGACCTACTTTATTAAGTCCGCTGGCATTTTTTATAAATGTTATTTTTCCCATAATTATTTTTTATAATAAAATTTATAAATCAAATATTGTGAAACATTAATTATAACAAGCAAAACAACAAATATCCATATCCAACCGGGTATATGTTTTTCAATAACTGTTGTAGCTTTATAATTTTTGTATTTCTCATACAAATACCGATAATACTCGGTTTTTGCATTTCTTATAAGAACATTAATTGTACCTGTTTTTAATCGAGGTTTAACATTAATTACATTATCCTTCACCCAAACATCTACCGAAACATAATCATAATCATAAGTTCTCATAGCAATATTAATCTCTCCTGAAGGAGGACAATCAGCTTTAATCTTTATTGTATCGGCAGGTAATGTAGGTAACTGAACAATAAATATTGAATCATGCTTAACAATACTATCATGTTTAACAATAGTGGTATCGTGTGTTTCGACTGAAGGACATTTCTTACACCACTTGTTTAATCGTTTCTGATAACTGCACGAAGTCAGTAGAAACGATAATATGATTATATAAAATATATTTCTCATTTTTTTAGCCATGATATTGATAACTCCTTATTCTATTATCCCAACCAATATGAAACTTTTCATTTTTAGGATTTTGTTTACACAACCAAGTCGTGTATTTCAACCGTTCATCTTTTATAAAATCAAATAATGCGCCTTGGGAAGGATAAGCATTTATTAAATCAACTTCAGCTTTAGTTAAAGCCAGATCAACCTGTACATTTATTCCAATGGTTTTAAGACAACCTTGCATCCATTGCATACCATAAGCGAATGAAGCCCAATACCAGTCAAATATTAATTCAGCAAGACTTTGATTTCTGAATTCATCGCAATTAATTGCATCCCAAAAAAGTTTTTTAGCAATAATAAAAGCATCATCGTATGTCAATGCTTTTAATGTTTCCTGAAATTCTTCAATGCTTTCAGTGGTAAGATCAATGCCTTTAAATCTCTTATAATAAGTTTCCAATGTTTGAGCAGCTATACCACGATTCGTTCCTATTAATCTTTTTTTAGAATCGTAATTTCCTGAATCCTCGGGCATACATTGAAAACCGCCTTCCCAGTGTCCTATCGTATCGAAAAATTTCTTTGTAAATTCAGCCATATTTTTTTTTAATGACTTAATGACTATTAATTACCCAATGACTATTAATGACTT
>CAINEZ010000029.1 GCA_903847905.1 uncultured Bacteroidota bacterium | reverse complement strand
TTTTAATTATATTTTATAATACAAGCAATACATTTTCACATGATTTCTCAAATGGGTATAATTTCCCATTAAGCATTTTTGCTCAATTTTATCCTTTATTGATATATGCAATTTTGAATGTTGTATTTATTATAATAGGAGCGATGAATGCAAACTCGGGAATTCAAAAAAATTATCTTTTAAGTATACGATTTATTAAACTTAAAAAATAAAAAACTACCACCGCTAAAGAATAATATTGAACATTATGCTACGCCACCAACCGGTTCTGCTGCAGCGCGCATAGCCATAATATCTTTGTCGAGAAGATAAAGATTTTGCTTGCCGAGAAGTTTCAATTTGTCAATAATTGCGCGGGCTGATTTTTCTTCTTGTATCTGCTCTGCGACAAACCACTGTACAAAATTGAGTGTTGTAAAATCTTTTTCATTATTGCAAAGAGCTACGATTTCATTAATAGATGCGGTAACAAATTCCTCATGTTTCAGTACTTTCTGAAAGACATCCATAACATCATCGAATTTTGCAGGAGGGACTTTTATAGCTGAAATAATAGCATTTCCGCCTCTTTCGTTAACATAGTGAATAAATTTAAGCATGTGCAGACGTTCTTCGTCAGATTGCACATATAGCCATTGAGATATTCCTTCGTAACCTGCAGCTTCTGCCCATGAAGCCATTGACAGATATAAATGCGAAGAATATGATTCTTTTTCTATCTGTACGTTTAAAATTTTTTCAATACTTTTTATCATAGTTTAAAATTTTTAAATTATATGTAAAGATACTAATTATACGGACACGTTATGAAATTTTACAAGGAGTAAATCGGGTTTTTTGATGAGTAAATTTTCATTTTTTTGTTATTAGTTTATTAGTCGATTAGTTATAGTTTATCGGTTTTTTGTTATAGTTTATTTGTTCGCAGCGAACCATCAACTAACTAACCAAAACCAACTTACTAAAAAACCCGAAACTAAAAAATTGCAACCTTTTATTTTCTATTAAAAATCTCTAAATAAAATTTTTATCCCTTCAGGGCTTCTGCTCCGCCAACTATTTCAAGAATTTCTTTTGTAATAGAAGCTTGCCTGGCTTTGTTGTAACTGAGGCGGAGTTCTTTAAGTAAATTATCGGCATTATCAGTAGCTTTATGCATAGCCGTCATGCGTGCGCCATGCTCGGCAGCCACAGAATCGAGTAGCATTTTATAGAATTGTATCTTTAGAGATTTTGGAATAAGTTCTGTAATAATTTGAGCTTTGTTCGGTTCAAAGATATAATCAGAAGTTTGTTTTGCTTTGCCTGAAATAGGTTTTGTTTTTTTAATTGGTAAAAATTGTTCTGTTGAGAGTATCTGCATTGCTGCATTTTTAAACTGATTATAAATTACCTCAACCCTATCGTATTTACTTTCGGTAAAATTGTTCATGATTTTTTCAGCAACAGGAGCAACATTCTCAAAAGAAAGGGAGTCGAGTATCTGAGCATTGTTTTCAATTACATTGTATTTTCTTCTTACAAAAAAATCAGAGCCTTTTTTCCCAATACAGATAATATCAAGATTTCCACTTTTATTGATTTCAGGGTATTTTGAGTGGATCATGTTAACAGCGCTTTTGATCACGTTACCGTTAAATGCTCCGCAAAGTCCCCTGTTTGAAGTAACAACAATTACAAGTGCTTTCTGAACTTTTCTTTCTTTTGAATAAACTCCTTCGTCGCTGTCAAGGCTGGCGCTGAGGTTTTCTAATATCTCTGTCAGCTTTCCTACATAAGGACGTATTTTTATAATAGCGTTCTGAGCGCGTTTAAGTTTGGATGCCGACACCATTTTCATAGCGCTGGTAATCTGTTGAGTTGACTTTACAGATGCGATCCTTGTCCTTACTTCTTTTAAACCTGACATTTTTCTATGTTTGTTGTTTGTTGTTTGTCCCGCTGGGATGCCTACGGCATTGTTTGTTGTTTGCCTCGCCTTCGATAAACTCAGGCTGACAGCAGGTTGTTCGTTCGTTTGTTCTAATGTTCTATTTTATCTTATATTTTGCCGAAAGTTCTTCTGCTGTTTTTTCGAGAACGTCAATAACTTTTTCTGAAAGTGTTCCTGCCCTAAGCGTATCTAATATATCTTTATGATGTAATTCGAGGAAATGCAAAAACTCCTCTTCAAAATCACGGATTTTATTTATTGGTACTTGACGCAGCAAACCCTTAGTGCCGCAATAAATAATGGCTATCTGTTTTTCAACTGGAACAGGCGAATATTGAGGTTGTTTCAATATTTCAACATTTCTTTTTCCTTTTTCAAGTACTGCCATTGTTGCAGCATCCAGATCGGATCCGAATTTTGAAAAAGCTTCAAGCTCGCGGAAAAGCGCCTGGTCGAGTTTTAATGTTCCTGCAACTTTTTTCATCGACTTTATCTGCGCATTACCGCCCACGCGGGATACAGAGATGCCTACATTAATTGCAGGACGGATTCCCGAATTAAATAAATTTGTTTCGAGGAAAATTTGTCCGTCGGTAATCGATATAACATTTGTAGGTATATATGCAGAAACATCACCTGCCTGAGTTTCAATAATAGGGAGAGCGGTAAGTGAGCCGCCGCCTTTTACCAAATGTTTAATAGAAGCGGGAAGATCATTCATTTGTTTTGCAATATCATCGGAAGAAATAATTCGCGCAGCTCTTTCCAGCAATCTTGAATGAAGATAAAAAACATCACCAGGATATGCTTCGCGACCTGGAGGACGGCGAAGAAGTAATGAAACTTCACGATAAGAAACAGCTTGCTTGGATAAATCGTCATATATTACAAGAGCCGGTCTCCCTGTATCTCTAAAGAGCTCACCTATTGCTGCGCCTGTAAATGGTGCATAAAACTGCATTGCAGCAGGATAAGATGCCGGAGCGGCAACCACAATTGTATATTGCATCGCACCATGATCTTCTAGTGTTTTCACTACATTGGCAATGGTCGATCCTTTTTGTCCTATAGCAACATAAATACAATATACTGGTTGTCCTTTATCAAAAAATTCTTTCTGATTAATTATTGTATCAATAGCGATTGCGGATTTTCCTGTCTGGCGGTCGCCGATAATAAGCTCACGTTGTCCGCGTCCGATAGGAATCATTGAATCAATGGCTTTGATACCTGTTTGCAACGGTTGATTAACACCCTGACGATAGATAACTCCCGGCGCTTTTCTTTCGAGAGGCATTTCATAGACTTCGCCTTTTATAGGACCTTTACCATCAATTGGATCGCCAACTGTATTAATTACCCTGCCTAACATTCCTTCGCCTACATTCACGGAAGCAATGCGGCCAGTGCGCTTAACAATTTCACCTTCCTTTATATGCGTGGCTTCACCCAAAAGAACAATACCAACATTGTCTTCTTCCAGATTGAGAACTATTCCTTTCATTCCGTCCTTCACGAACTCTACAAGTTCTCCTGACTGTGCATTAGTAAGTCCATAAATTCGTGCAATGCCATCGCCAACCTGCAATACGGTTCCTGTTTCCTCGAGTTCAGATTCAAATTTGAAACCTGATAATTGCTGTCTTAATATCGCCGATACTTCAGCCGGTTTAATTTCTGCCATAATTTTTTAATTAGTCATTAGTCATAATTCTTAAATCATAAATCTCAAATTTTTTAGTCATTTGCCCTTCGGGCGTCATTAGGTTTCGCCGTCATTTATTGTCATTTGCCTTAGGCGTAATTAATAGTCATTTGCTTCGGGTCAGTGAATTTCAAATTTCTCTTCTTCTATATTTACAATTAATGCCCTAATGACTATGAATGACTATTTTTATTAAAATCCTTTTTCGTAAACATTAATATTAAATTCTCTTTTGAGTTTCATTATTTTTTTCCGGATGCTGTCGTCGAACTGGTACTGCCCGAATTTTAAAATAAATCCTCCGATAATTTCTTTTTTAATTTCTTCCTGGAGTTCAATTTCTTTTTTTGTAAATCCCCCGACTAACTCTTTTACTTTATTTCTGATATTATCATCTGCGCCAGATGCGGTAGTAAGAACTGCCGGTAAAATGCCCTTATAATCTTTGTATAAAGCCAGAAATTGTGCAGCAATAGGTTCTATAAAAGATTCTCTTCTTTTGGCTGTAATAATATTAAGGTAAGCGAGAGAAAGTTTACCAAGTTTTCCCTGAAAAACAGTTTTCAAAACACCCTGTTTCTTATCACTTTTGATGATAGGACTTGATAGCATTAACCGAAAATCTTTATTCTCAAAACAAACATCGCTCACAAGGATCATGTCTGAGTTTGTTTGTTCAAGGCTGTTTTGTTCAAGGGCTAATTCGAACAATGCTTTTGCATACCGTATTGCTATGCGGGTTTCTTTCATTCTAATTAAAATGTATTTCGTTCAGTAATTTAGTTACAAGAGTTTTTTGTTTCTCGTTAGTAGAAAGATCTTCTTTCATTATTTTTTCTGCAATTTCAATAGAAAGAGTAGCAATCTGGTTTTTCAGGTCAGTAAGAGCAGCCATTTTTTCAAAATGAATATTTTCTTTGGCTGTTTGCACTATCCTTTTCCCTTCTTCTTCAGCTGTGGCTTTTGCTTCACCAATTACGTTATCTCTTATTTTTCTGGCATCGCGAAGCATGGCATCGCGTTCTTCCTTGGCTTCTTTCATTAATTGTTCATTGTTGAAAATAAGTTGCGACATTTCTTCTTTTGCTTTTTCAGCGGCATGTAAAGCTCCATCAATAGAGTCTTCCCTTTCCTTTAATGCTTTCATGATAGGCTTCCAAGCGAATTTGCCAAGAATGAACAAGACTATAAGAAATGATAAGGTCATCCAAAATATCAGTCCGATGTGGGGAGTTACGAGGTCCATATTGTTTGTTGTTTGTTGTTTGTTGTTTGTTGTTTGTTGTTTGTTGTTTGTTGTTTGTTGTTTGTTGTTTGTTGTTTGTTGTTTGTTGTTTGTTGTTTGTTGTTATTGAATAATAATTTTTTCTGTATATTTTTTTTCTCCGTAATAAATTTTTGCAAAATAGAGTCCTTTGCCAAAGCCTGATAAATCTATTTCCTTTGAAGGTTGATGGCTGAAATTAATATCAGAATAAATCAGTTCGCCAAGTAAATTATAAATTTCTATGGAATTAATATCACTGTTGCTGCTTATTGTAAGGATTCCATTACTAGGGTTGGGATAAACATT
>CAINEZ010000028.1 GCA_903847905.1 uncultured Bacteroidota bacterium | reverse complement strand
GGTATTTTTCCTCTATGTGTATTCAATTATTTGGAGGGTAAGTATTACATCTCATCCTGATTTTAAAACATTCAAACTCCCAATTGAATTTGAAGAAAATTTAAGGTTCAATTTAACAAAATTCTTTTCTCCAAGTAAATCTGAATTTCTTCAAAATGTTGGAGAAAACAATGACTTGGAATACTACCCTTTTGTGATTTTTACTAAAACTAAATTCGATAATCCAACAAAAAACTTTATTTATTTCCCTCCATATCAATCACCACAATACAGTTTTATTCTAAATGAGTTTGTTATTTCATTCTATTTTGATAATTCAGCCATTCAACTAATTTATAATGATTTTTTAAATTGGGGTGAGGAAATTAAAATAATATATTTTGATGAATATTGGGATGCATTTCAGGGTCAAATAATAAAATTCTTTTCGGATGTTTCTAACCTGATTAATTCATAAACACAAAATTAACTGACTTTTAAGAAAATAATCCGATTGGAAAGAACTAAAAGGCAGATATAATTTTGCCACATCAAGCATTAATTTCATAATATGCTTGGAAATAGTCCTGACATTTTATTAAGAAGTAAGAAAATAACTCTATAAGACATGGTAATCCCAAGTAGGATATTACAACTATATAATAAAGAATAATTTATAGAAATTCAATCAAATTAACATCTCAATATAGCAAATGCCACAAAGCATTTTCTTAATAATTCTTTTAACGGGAAGTCATAAGGGAATTCGATTTTTACCTTTGTTTTCATTTCTGTTATTCTGGTTGCGATCTTTAAGATTTTCAATTTAATGGTGTCTATTGTGGCATTTTGAAACTCAGTACCCTTAAGAAAGTCTTTCTGTAAGGTGTGTATTAATATGTAAGCAGCTGAATGCATAAATAATCTCATCTGATTTGCCCAAAAACTATTACAGGACATCCTGTCTGAGTGCAAATATAGTTTATGGTCTTTAATCCTCAGTTCCATACTTCCTCTGGCACAATAACCCTTTTCGTATAAGGCTTTTGTCTTATACTCCCTTAAGTCAGTAACAATATATCGTATGTTTGTACCTAATGAACTTACTTCTACTTTAACTATTACCCTTTGAGAATGCTTCCAGGAGGCTGCTTTATATTCAAAAGTATGATAGCATTTTACAGGCTCACCAAATTTTTCATATTTTTTCTTTGCACTTTCTATTGTTGTCTCAGCTAATTTATTCAACACACTGTTACCACTTAACCCGCTTATAAAATGCACCTTCTTTTGTTCTAGTGTCCAATCCATTAACTCCCTGCTGCAAAAATGACTATCTCCTCTGACTATGATTGTTGTATTTTTCCATTTTTGTCGCAGGTGTACGATAAGCCGTTTCAATATTCCATACACATCAACACTTTTACTTCTTCTTCCCGGTTTTAATATGGTAGTGATCAGTTTCCCTGATAAACCTTCATATATATGAAGTGGCATATAGCAATACTCACCATAATAGTTATTGAACAAACTCAACTGTTGCTCTCCGTAAGTATCGCTGTTTGTATCATCGCAGTCCACTATGATTACTAATGGCTCATTTGTATAGGAGTTTATAAAGTGATCAACTATAGCAACTGCCATATTGTATAGTTCTATTTTCGAAAGTTGATTTTCAAATCGGCTCATTGTAGGTTGGGAGGCTAGGGATGTGCCACTTTCAGGTAATTGTCCTGCACATATCTTCAATACTGCATCTCCCTTCAAATGATTACAGTCATTTGCATCTTCATATCCGGCTGCTATCTGAAATACCCGCTGGGTCAGCATTGATTTAATGGAATGTTGGATATAACTTGGGTGTCTGTTATCAATAATACAGTTGGTTAAAGATCCTATAATCCCTATTTGTTTTTCTAATTCATTTAATAATAGCAATCCTCCATCTGTAGATATTTTTTCTCCAGTAAAACTCGCTATTACAGGCTTGCGATCTATTTGTTGCAGCTCAATTAAATCTTGATTGGAATTATTTCGACTTTCTTCTGTGTCGGTAAATTGTTTTTTTGTATTTTTGTCCATGAAAAGTTTGTTTTATGGTCTAACTAACACAAAGATAATTACTTATCTTTTATTAAAGCAAACTTTTCTTTTTTTTATGAATAATTCAGGTTAGCAGGATTTTATGGGGCTTTACCAATTTTGGAAAATTATTCTAGCAAAAATATTTTAGAAAATGATTGAACCTTGGAATATTAAACAAGAAGATACACGACAAGCTGATTCTTTACCTACTTTTATAATATTTTGCGAGGATAAAGTAAGTGAACCTATTTACTTCAAATATTTTGAAACATCAAAAATTAAAGTAAATATTATCAAAAATCAAAAAAGCAAAATACATAATGTATTTAATGCAATCTGTCACTGTCAAGACCAAGGATTAATGGATTCCAAAGATGGATTGTTTTATTTTCAAAAAGAAGATACTCAGGCTTGGTGTGTTTTTGATAGAGACATTGAAAATGATGATAAAATTCAATTAGGAAATATTTCTTTTGATGAATCAATTAAAATTGCCGAATCAAATGGATTTAAGGTTGCATGGAGCAATGATGCATTTGAATTATGGGTATTACTGCATTTCGAAGATGTTGATTTAATAAATGAAGAATTTAAAAAAAGAATTAAATATTATGAAAAATTAACAGATATTTT
>CAINEZ010000027.1 GCA_903847905.1 uncultured Bacteroidota bacterium | reverse complement strand
TGGAAATTGCGAAATCAGCAGCCTTTGAATAAAGATCATTTACTGTTATATTTTTTCTGTTATAAATAAAATTCACTTCGCCGGTTAAGAAAGTTCTTCTGAAAAAGCCATCAATATTATCATTAATATATTCGCTGCTAAAAAGTACACTGTTACCGTTCTGGTAGCTGTTAAAATGCGATACTTCAAACCAAAGGTTAATACTTGCTGCATTCAAATCGAAATTCTCAGTATAAGTTGAAGTATCATACATCTGAGAAGTAGTGTATGGTGTAAAATATTCATCAAGTTCTATTTGCGCAATATGGAAAATATATGCGCTGGAATCAAGCCTCAAAAAAGCATTAATATCTTCTTCAGTAAAAACTCTGAATTTTCTTTTTTTCAATTCATCAGTTATTCCTATAAATAAAATATTTAATAATGTTTTATCATTTATTTCTTTAAGGATAACACTTTTAGCAAGACATACCGAATCTCTGACGTTTTTAGGTATTGAATCGGCATTGACCTTCATATTTTTTTTGAGAACATAATTTGTTTTCATTAACATAATATTCAGGGTGTCGTTTGATGAAATAAATTTTTTTGCAAGTTTTTTTTCCTGAGAACATGCAAACAAAAATATGGAGAAGAAGAAGGATAAAATAAATAAATACCCGAACGCCATTATTAAAACAGCGTGAATGCGTTTTAAAATTTCAATATTATTTTTTAAAACTTTTTTGATTTTTATAAAATGTTAGAAATATTAAATTAAAAGAGTTTCATCTGTTTGGCAGCATCATCTTCGGAATTTTTTTTAACCTGCTTTTTAGGGGGGGGTTCTTTACTCTTTTCATTTTTAGAAATAACTTTAGCATCACTGACTTCAGGAATTTCCGCTTTTTTTAGTTTAGCGCTTCCCTTTTTATTTTTTGTTTTTTCTTCAACAGTTAATTCAATTTCTGTTGATTTTATTTCTTCAACTTCTTCTTCTCCTAAAGCTTCTATAATGTTTTCTTCTTCGGGTTCTTCGCAAGGGATTGGTTCCAATTTAGTAATTTTCTCTATAATATGATCTGTCAGTCTTTTTCCTTTTGCTTTAAAACTTTTCACTGCAATGAAATCATAAATAAGAATTATTTCATTAGGTCGCTTTTTATTTTTAACAGCAGCAAATTCAAGTTCAATGCGCGGCATCCTGTCGAGAAATACATGCACTAATTTTGATTCGGGATGCTCGCCAATAAAATTAGCTTTTCTTGTAACTCCGTCCAGGTCGAACCTTTTAATGTAATATAATTGTAATTCACCATCCCAATATACAGCGGAAATAATTTTCATGGGGTTGAATTTTTCAATCATAATCATGTCTTCGTCGAAGTGAGTGGAAAGATCGTATCCAAGCAATTTGAATTCGCCCGACGACATGATGGTAAAAATTTTATCATCGCCTCCAAAAGCGCCAAGATACTTTCCGCGTTTTTCCGAATTCAGCCTCATCACGGTGTCGTCAAACCATATATCTAGATCGCCAAGAGTAGAAACTCCTTCGCCTTTCAAAACAATTTTTCGCACACCGTGGCGGGTAAGAATATTTCCCATTGAGTTCCTGCCCTTAATAGCAAGCTGGCTGAAATCCATATCGAAAGAAAGTTTTTTCAATTTTGGTTTTGGTCTTAGAAAAACGGTAATGACTTCAGCTTCTCCATTTGGGTTAACAGTAAAATAAAGTACTTTAGAGCCCTTGGTTCCTTTAGTAAGATCGTATTCTTTATCGCGTGTAACTCCTGTAACTGCAAAGCGTTTCATCATAACATTGCCACGTAAGCCATCCTGGTAAACCATGTTGTATATTGTACGGTCGTCGTTTCTAAAAAAAACATTTATGTAAATAATGTCGTTTCCTACAAAAACTTTATCAGCAACTTTTGTAACAATAAATGTCCCGTCGCCTCTGAAAACTATAATATCATCGATGTCGGAACATTCGCAAATATATTCATCCTTTTTCAGGCTCGTGCCGGCAAAGCCTTCTTCCCTATTCACATAAAGTTTCTGGTTAGTAGCAACAACCCTTACGGCTTCAATATTATCAAAACTCCTGATCTCTGTTTTTCGTTCTCTGCCTTCGCCGTATTTCTTTTTTATCCTGTTAAAATAAGCGATTGCGTATTCTATAAGATTTTCCAGGTTGTGTTCAACTTCTTTAATTTCTTTTTCAATTCCTGAAATAATTTCATTCGCTTTCAGAGAGTCGAATTTAGAAATACGCTTTATCTTTATTTCAGTAAGTTTAATGATATCGTCACGGGTAACTGCACGGTAGAATTTTTTCTTGTATGGGTCTAAACCTTTGTCAATAGCTTTGATAACGGCTTCCCACGTTTTACATTCTTCAATATCGCGGTAAATGCGCTTTTCAATAAATATCTTTTCAAGGCTTGCAAACATTAGTTCTTCCATCAGTTCCTGCATCCTGATCTCGAGTTCCAGTTTCAGCAGATGAACCGTATTATCTGTGCACACATCAAGAATTTCTTTTACAGTAAGGAAGCGAGGTCTGTCATTTTCTATAACACAAGCATTAGGTGAAATTGAAATTTCGCAATCGGTAAAAGCATACAAAGCATCAATAGTCTGGTCAGGGGAAATACCCGGAGCGAGATATACAAGTATTTCAACATTTTCAGCAGTGTTATCTTCTATCTTTTTTATTTTGATCTTTCCTTTATCGTTTGCCGCAACTATTGAATCAATAAGGCTTGTAGTAGTTGTACCATAAGGAATATCGCTAATTATAAGAGTTTTTTTGTCAAACTGGCTTATTCTTGCGCGAACCCTTATTTTACCGCCTCTAAGACCGTCATTGTATCTTGAAACATCAACTAATCCGCCTGTCATGAAATCAGGATATAAGTCAGTTCCTTTACCATTTAGTAAATTGATGGAAGCATCAATAAGTTCAATAAAGTTGTGAGGAAGAATTTTTGAAGCTAAGCCTACTGCAATACCTTCAACACCCTGATGAAGCAGCAAAGGGAATTTTACCGGAAGGTTTATTGGTTCTTTATTCCTGCCATCGTAAGAAATTTTGAAACGGGTAGTCTTAGGATTGAATGATGTTTCAAGTGCAAATTTTGAAAGTCTTGCTTCAATATACCTTGAAGCTGCAGCCGAATCGCCGGTAAAAGTGTTTCCCCAGTTTCCCTGGCAATCAATGAGAAGGTCTTTTTGTCCCATTTGCACAAGCGCATCGCCAATGGATGCATCTCCGTGCGGATGGTACTTCATGGTGTGACCTATGATATTTGCTACTTTGTTATAACGACCGTCGTCCAGATCTTTCATTGAATGGAGTATCCTTCGCTGAACAGGTTTTAACCCGTCAAACAGATCCGGAACAGCGCGTTCAAGAATAACATAGGATGCGTAATCAAGAAACCAGTTCTCGTACATGCCTGAAAGCTGAACAGTTTGCTTAAGTTCGCTCAGTTCGCCTTTCTCACCGCTTTCGTCAAACTCGTTTTCGTTCTGTATTTCCTTATCGTCACTCATGCTTTTGGTTCTCTTCTCTTCTTATCTTAACCGTGCAAATATAAATAAAAAACAAAATTGCAATAAATAAAGAATGTCAACAGTTAGAAACATATTGTTAACAAAATTTATTTTTTTAAACATAACGATGTTATAGCCTGTTTCTTATTCAATTAATGCATCATTGATTTTAATTTGCAATTAATTTTTGGAAACAATTACCAATACTGGTTGTAACTTTCACAAAATAAATTCCTTTGGAAAGATCAGAAATGTTGATGACTTTTTGATTTTTCCCTTTTTGAATAATTTCAAAAATACATTCTTTTACAATTTTACCCTGCAAATCGCTGAAATAGATGATGGCATTTGTTTTTTCCGGAGAATTAATATTAACAAATATGTATTCGCTTGCAGGGTTAGGAATAACTTCGATAGATGTTGCATTATTATTTTCAACAATGCCTGATGCTGCATTATCTGAACAAACTGTAAATATTCCTGCGAGGTATCTTTCTTTTGCAGGAATAGTGCCGGTATTGATAGTATTATTTATTCCTATGCTGGGCCAGTTACCGGAAATGTTCCAGAATGAAGGAGCTGCTGTTAAATAATACGATAAATCATTCAATGGGGATGTACCCGAAGGAATGATGTTGCCATTTTTATTATTTCCGTATTCAAAATTTCCTGATCCTGACAAAATATAAAATCCATATGGAAAACTACCTATGATTTCATTTCCAACAAAATTTGAATTGTTAGTAAGTGTTGTTGACATATATATTCCATAATGCTCAATTCTGTTACGAAAAAATGTGTTATAAGGACCTGAAGGACCCCATGTGTTGTCGATCTGTAAATTCTGAACAATGTTTCCTTCGAAGAGATTTGCAAATGAATAATGTCCATGCAATGAAATATCTCCGCCATAATCATTTGGAAACTCGCCGGATCCGTTTCGATAAACTTCAATAGAATAGTTGTAAGCAAACACATTTCCATTTGCACCGGTTTTAGTCATCATTGCGTGGCGCAGATGTTTGAAAATATTATTAGAAACCAGGCATAGTCCTGAATGATTATTTAAAGTAATGCCGTATCCTTTAGTACCGGTACCATCATACATATAAGCATCGTGAAAGTATGAACCGGTAACTTCGAGATGTGAACTAAGATTAATCATACAATGACTGCCTTGGCTTTTGTTGCTTTCAATGCCTTTAACACGACAGTTTACTGCATAAGAAAATTCGATATTATAGCCGGTGCCGGCAGTTGAAGTGTCGATTCTTTCGATGTTTAAACATTCAATACTAATATGTTTTCGGGGAATTATTTTCTGAATTTCAAGGTTGAGAGAAGTGTCAAAATTTAACCTGAGTTTATCTTCAAGGAAAAGGGTATCGCCGCTTATGCCTGTTATCTTTGAAATCTGCCCTACAACTTTAACTGCCCATGATGCAGGGCTGATGTCCCAACTGCCATTGTCTTCGCGGATTTCAACATAGTCGCCTGGCACAAATAGAGAAACATCAGCAACAGTAATTTTTTCCGAGTCTTTATTAAAACCTGAAATAATATTTGTAAATATTCCGGTACTTGAACCATATACGCCGAAACAACTGCCGGAGTTGTTAATTTTAATAAAAGTTGAATCAGAACCAGCTCCGCAAATAATTACGGAATCGGGTAACATTATCCCCGACTGCAACAGGTATGTGCCGGAAGGGAAATAAACAATACCGTAATGCCCGTTTAATGAAGCTATCGCATCAACTACCGCCTGCATATCGTCATTAACTCCATCTGCATAAGCTCCAAAATCCATTACATTTGCAATAATTTGCGGCTCTGTAAAAGAATATTGGCAACCTGCCTTACTCCATTCAACACGATTACCCGAAGGTATTACTTGCGCATGAACTATTATTGCACAAAAGAGGAAAAATAAATAAATAAAAATTTTCATAAGAAACTGTTTAATCGTTTTTTATTTCATTTTAAAATTAAATTATCTAACTTGTTTGGCTTTCCTGCATGTCGATATACAGGTCGGCTCCACCCCGTTCTTTATGTGATTCCTGGTTTCCACATTTGTGTAAAAATATTTAATCGAAAATTTTTCTCCAAAATTTTTATAATTACCTGCAGAATAATTTCATTGCATCATTTGCTTTTGCATAGCCAAGTTCTGCAGCCTGGCTAAAGTCTTTGCATGCTGCTGTCGTGTCTTTCATTGCTATTTTTAATAATCCTCTGTTAAAAAGAGCAAGGTCGCTGTTGGGATTGCTTTCAATGGCTCTATTATAATCCTGAAGCGAAGCTTCAAAATTATTTTGCAGGTATTCAATTTTGGCTTTATTTATTATGTATTCGGAAGCATAATCAGGGTCAAGTTCAATAGCTTTATTTACGCTTATCAATGCATTTTGAAGATCATTGAGGTTCATCTGGGAAAAGCTTATTTCGTTATATACGAACCCAATATTATCAATATTATTTTCTATGGCTTTTTTATAATCGTCAATAGAACCGATATAATCCATTAGTTTCTGCCGGGCATGAGCGCGGTTATAATATGCAAGAGCATATTTATTGTCAAGCTTGATAGCTTCGGTATAGCTTTCTATAGCCAACGGAATAGAGTCCATGTCGAAATAACATTTTGCCCTGCTGTCGTACACATCAGCATATTTGTAATTATGTTCTATTGCAATATTATAGTCACACAATGCAGCTTCTATATTATTAAGTTCATATTTTGCATTGCCTCTTGCCCAGTAACAATGACCAACTTCGGGATTTTTATTTATCACATCATCAAAAAGTACAACATCGTTTTTCCATATTTTGTTTCTTTCATAGGTAAGATATGAGAACATCAATGATATTATTGCTACAAAAAAAATAATATAGTTTCTTCCGGCTTTGCTGTAATTGCCGAATTTATTATCAGCAAAGTCGCAATATAGTTTTCCTGCTATAAAAAAAAGTCCGATATAGGGGACGTAAGAGTATCTTTCGGAAACAATTGCATATCCTACAGGGATAAATTGCAAAACAAAAAAAATAGAGATCAGATAAAAAAGAAAACCAAAAATAAGTTCTTTCCTGATCTTCCTGAATTTTATGATCAGAAAAAGAATAAATGCAATGCCAATAGGGGCAAGATAATACTCTATAGGCAACATTCCACCGATTTTCAAAGGATAATAATGTATAGCTGATAAATAAAATGGGGCTAAAGCTTTAATTATATAGAACATTACCGAATAACTTACCAGCAATATCCTATCGATAAATGAAAATTTAAAATCAGAAAGCGCACTCATAGCAACGGCTGAGCTTTGAGAGGTTAAAGACACTATGCCGAATATTATTGCAAGAAGGAAATACGGCACTTTTTCAATGATAGTCTTTAAAACAAACTTACGGCTCAGGTAATAATCAATAAGAACAATTATCGGTGCAAGGCACACTGCAGCTGATTTTGAAAGAAGTGAAAGCAAAAATAAAATGACTGAATAACAAAGATATTTATACTTGGTTCCATCTTTTAAATACTTCAGGTACGCTATCAATGAACCTAAGAAGAACAAAGTATAAAGCACATCTTTTCTTTCTGATATCCATGAAACAGATTCCACGTGCATTGGATGAATTCCAAAAAACAAAGCTACAATGACACAAATTTCAATTCTCTTTGTTAAAAGATAGATAAACCAGAACACCAGTAACACATTAAAAATATGGATCACCAGGTTCACCAGGTGAAAATGTGTAGCATCAGTGCCAAATAAATTTATCTCTATTGTTAATGATAATAATGTAAGCGGATGATAGATGCCAGCAACATAGCTCGAAAAAATTGTTCCAATATCCTTTACAATTAATGCTTTTGCGTTATTTGCGCTGGAAATATACATGATGTCATCGAAATTATTAACAAAATAATTCCTAATAGAATCTGAGAAAACAATTATTGTAAGTATGGCAATAAGAATTGCATAAACAAATATTTTCGAATCTTTGTTTTTATTTATTTTTTTATTAGGTTTAGAAATATTCGTTTGTTTCACTCTGGTATTCTTTACTTTTGCCATAATTGTAAATTAAACTTGATAGTTTATTTTTTATCAGATATCGCATATAACGGTGGCGCTATGAATAGTGCCGATTGCAGCCAGAACTTGTAAACGACTATGGGGGTGTTATCTTGTGCAATGATGCGTAACATATTTTGTTCTTTTCATAAGTCGATAAGCCGAAAAAAAAAATAATTTCAGCCGAGAAAAAGATTAATAATATAGAAGCATATCATGCCAACAATTGCAGAGGCAGGAAGCGTTAGAACCCATGCTGTTACCATCTGTCCGGCAACTCCCCATCGTACAGCTGAAAATCTCTTCGACGACCCAACGCCCAGTATAGAAGAAGAAAACACATGAGTTGTGCTGATAGGCGCCCCGATTAAAGAGGCAGTCATGATTACCAACGCGGAAGATGTTTCAGCAGCAAATCCATGTACCGGCTCCATCTTGAAAATCTTTTTCCCCATGGTTTTGATAATTTTCCAGCCACCTGTTGCCGTACCAATAGCAATAGCAGTTGCACAAATCAGCTTAACCCAAAAAGGAACTTCGATGGCAGGAATCTGATGAAATAAGAAAAGAGCAAGGGTAATGATGCCCATGGTTTTTTGCCCATCGTTGCTGCCATGAGTCAATGCCATGAAAGCAGCAGCGACAACCTGCAGTCGCTTGAATAATTTGTTCATTTTTCTTGGATTAAGTTTACAGGTAATCCAGGCTAATGCCAGCATCAACAAGTATCCACCAATAAACCCTGCCAAAGGGGAAAGAAACAGGGGAAGGATAACTATATCAATAATGGAACTATATTGCAGCGAATTAAATCCCTTATAGGCAACTGCGGCGCCTATAAGTCCCCCGATAAGTGCATGTGATGAAGAAGAAGGTAGTCCGAAATACCTTGTAATCAGATTCCATAATATGGCACCCATCAAAGCGGCAAGGATAATGGTCTGACAACCGGCAATGATATCAGCGTTCACAATTCCTTTTCCAATAGTAGTAGCCACGTGCGTACCAATGAAAGCACCTGCCATGTTCAATACTGATGCCATTATAACAGCTTGCATGGGCGATAATACCTTTGTTGAAACAATCGTGGCAATTGCATTAGCGCTGTCATTTGCACCATTCGTAAAATCAAATATAATAGCAATGATAATGATCAGGATAAGTAGAACAACCATATCAGGCGTTTTTTAATGTTATTCCTTCTATAATATTTGCCAAAATTTCAGCGTTGGCGATAGCAACTTCAATTCTATCGTAGATATGCGACCATTTAATTATTTCGAGCAGGTCGCTTGTGTTTTCAGTCGGGCGCTCATAATTCTCTCCGAGCAAAAGAAGCAGGAGCATATCTGCTTCGATCTTTAGCGCCCTTACTTTTTCAGCATGTTCTTCAACCTCTTTCCTCTTGCTTAATTGTTCAAGCATTAAAGAAATTGATTCGATCATTAACTTCAGTTTATGAACTAAATCCTTTGTGCCAGGAGTTATCTTATCAAAGTGATAAAGTCCGATACGGGTTGAAATGGCACGTATGGAATTCAGAACATTTTCCTGTGCAATGTTGATGGCATGAATGTCTTCCCTGTCAATGGGTGTTATGAAGGTAAGAAAAAGCTGTCTCGCTATCTCTTTTGAAATGTCGTTACCGGCATTTTCATTTTTTATTATTTTGCTGCACTTTTCAGCAACATTAGTATAATCATTAAATAATTCATACAATACCCGCACAGTATTCACCACATTATCATTTTGCTGTTTGAATAACTTGAAGAATTTTACAATCTTCGGTAAAAAATTTAGTGCCATAGATTTTAGTTTATCAAAGAATAAAAGTAATTAAAATAATTAACATAAGTTGCAATGTCTATTTTGATCGTCGTATTATTGACCACAGAGCAAAAATTAAAAGTCGGAATCTGTTAGGGTACATATAAAATCTGCGTTATATTAATTTGTCTCATTATATGTCCAACGGTTTATACTTTACTTGTTTTTACTTTCAATAGTAAATTTCAGATTCAATGTTTCTCCGTTCTGGTCAACCATGTTTAATCTGTGCAATCCTTTATCCGGTCTCAATTCCATTTGATGAAGCTGTGTGGTAGAACCAATATATTTACCATCAAGCGACCAGTAAACAATAGCTTGCGGATTACGATGAGCAAGTTTAAAGATCACACTTCCGGGCTTTCCGTCAATGTCAACAGGAATATACAACTTGCTATTATTGGCAGGATAGATCATATCCATATATTTGGTTTCGTTATCAAAAATACAATCAGCGCGGAAAGGGGGCAGTATTTTATAAAAAGGATTCTTGTTTTTATAATACCATTCCTGTACAGGCGGTAACACAAACCATGCAAGGTTAGTAATATTTTCTGTAGGCTCGCAATTAGAATTGACCTGGTATTTTCCGGTTTTGTCAAGATGAACTATTACATGATATGGACAGGCTGCTGTTTTAAGAGCTTTTTTGGAAACCCATATTTTATCGGTGTATTCACAAATGGAAGAAGCCCTGTAACCGCTGTATCTGCATACTGAAATTTCTGTCATTTCGCTTACAGGTTTTTTAAACCAGTTAATAGGTCTTAAAAAATTAAAAATCTCAAACAGAATAGGGGCTGCCGTTCCGAGCCCTGTAAGTCCTGGACGACCTTCGCCGGTAGCATTACCAACCCATACAGCCACAACATAAGTAGGTGTAATACCAATAGCCCAGCCATCGCGGTTTCCATAGCTGGTACCGGTTTTCCATGCAATTTTCGAAGACGAAGAAAACTGTCGCCATTCCTTATCTTCATCCGGTCTGGATACTTCAACCATACTTTCGAATGTTTGCCAGATGGAAGCAGCATTAATCAAAGAAGACTCTGAAAGGTTAATATTTTTTTTCTCATTATCTATATCAACATACGAAGCTGCGTGAAAATCTCCTTTATCATATTTTCCTTTATATTCCGAAAAATGATTCAGTGTACGTGCCATGGAAGCGTAGATACCAGCCAGATCTAAGAGTTTTGCTTCCGCTCCGCCCAGTATCAGGGACAAGCCATAATGATCTGCAGGGCTTGTAAGGGTTGTCATACCTATTTTTTTTAACAAGCCATAAAATTGTTCTACTCCATAACTTTGCAACATTTTTACAGCAGGTATATTAAGAGATCTTGCCAGAGCGCGTTTAGCAGGAACTGCCCCGTCAAAAGTAAGATTATAATTTTCCGGCACAAAACCTCCGAGCTGCATCGGTATATCAGGTATAAGCGTAGTCGGTAAAATCAATCCGTCATTCAGCATTCCTGCGAATAAATAAGGTTTTAAAATACTTCCCGTACTTCTTGGTGAGCAAATAACATCAACTTCATTGGCATGGTTCTCGTTTTTCTCTTTTGGCGAATTTCCCACATAAGCCAAAACATGCCCTGTGTTCACATCAAGCACCACTGCTGCGGCATTATAAATTTTATTTGCTTCCAATATTTTACAATTATTCTCAATGATCCTGTTTACAGCTTCCTGCAAATAAATATTTAGAGTTGATTTTATTTTTTCTCCACGATGACCATCGGTAATGGATTTTTCAAGCAGGTGTGGCGTAAGCAGTGGAAGTGGAAATGGCTTTTCAGGCAATGGCTCATTGATGGAAAGTTCGTAAGTTGCCTCATCAATGATTTTGTGCGTGTATAGTTTTTTTAAAAGACGGTTTCTTTTTCCGAAAAGTTTAGTCCGGTTTTTCCCGGGATATATTAATGAAGGGCTATTCGGTAATATAGCAATAGTAGCACTTTCAGCCCATGAGAGTTTATCCGGACTTACGCCGAAATATCTCCATGCAGCAGCATCCAATCCAACCACATTTCCCCCGAAAGGAGCATGAGATGTATATAATTCCAGTATTTCACTTTTACTATACGTCAGTTCCAGGCGCAAAGCCATTACTATTTCTATAAATTTTTCAAAAAAAGTACGATCATGGTTTTTCCTTATCAATCTTATAACCTGCATGGTTATTGTGCTGCCGCCACTTAAGATTTTATGCTTGGAAATATCCTGGTACAACGCCCTGCAGATTGAAACAGGGTTTACTCCCGGGTGATAAAAAAAATACTGGTCTTCGAATTCAGTCAGAGCTTTTCTGAACTTATATGGAACACCTTTCAATTCGGGGAAACGCCATTGTCCGTCAGTAGAAATCTTTGCGCCAAGTAATTCGCCATCCCTGTCAAGCAAAACAGTGGAGTATGGATCATCAAATAAATGACGTGGTATGGAAAACCAAAAAAAAACGCTAATGATCAATAAAATAAAAATTACAACTTTTCTTTTCTTATGCGTTTTCCAAAAAGAATGTCGAAAAAAATCAGATCGG
>CAINEZ010000026.1 GCA_903847905.1 uncultured Bacteroidota bacterium | reverse complement strand
GTGGCGCTGATTGAACCGGTAGGGGTGGCGCCGTTTGCTCCGGTAGAGGTGGCGCCGAATGACCCGGAATAGTCAACTGATAATAAAGTTCAATTCCTTATCGCTTTAGCATCATTCTTTGTAATTATGAGGCTAAAGCCAAATGCTATTTTTTTCTTTTTTCAGGCAGTTAACTCCGTTGGATATTACTTAATAAAAATGATTTGCAAAAACTAAAAGCTATCCTACGGGGTTAAAACTGCCTGCAATTGATGCTTTTATTTTGAACTTTTTTCAAAAAGACCGATTGAAATATTCAGTGGCATTTTTTTCTACAAAAAAGCGACGGAATTTTGAGTCCACACAGATAAGTCTTTTTCTTGCCGCGAAGGCTCAAAGACTCGAAGTTTCGCAAAATTATTCTATGCTTTGCGTATCTTGATGTCTTAGTGTCTTAGCGGCGATTTTATGTTTTATTACTTTTCAGAGCAGGCTTAATTTTCGTGTCTTTAAAATTACTTTTTCTCGCTCACAAAAAAATACCGGATATTACTTTTACATTTGCAAATTATTTTAATCATTACATAAATGACAGGCGAATCTTTAAACATTACGCAAGCCAATCTACACAAACTCCAAACTCTTTTCCCTGATATTTTTTCAGAAGGAAAAATTGACATTGAAAAGTTCAAAGCAACTTTTACGGATGACATCAATTTTGCAAACGAACGGTATGTTTTGAATTGGGCTGGTAAAGCCGATGCTTTCAAAGTGCTGCAAATACCAACCACAGCCACATTAAAACCCCAACCCGACCAATCCATAAATTTTGACACTACACAAAATGTTTTTATTGAAGGTGAAAATTTAGAAGTGTTGAAAGTATTGCAGAAGGCATATTACGGAAAAATTAAAGTAATTGAAATAGACCCACCCTATAACACAGGCAACGACAGTTTTATTTACCCCGACAGTTTCAAAGAGAACAAAGCCGATTATGAAAAACGCATTGGCGATAAAGACGAAGAAGGATATTTAATGAAAGAAGGAATGTTCCGCAAGAACAGCAAAGACAGCGGACATTATCACAGCAATTGGTTAAGCATGATGTATCCCCGTTTGTTCCTTGCAAAAAATTTATTGCGCGATGATGGCGTTATTTTCGTTCATATTGACGATAATGAAGTTCACAACCTTCGTATGGTGATGAATGAGATTTTTGGGGAGGAAAATTTTATTGAATGTATTACATGGAATAAAAGAGTTCCAAAGAATGATAAAGGAATTGGAAACATTCATGAATACATTTTGATTTATGTAAAGAACAATTCATTGAGACATGAATTTCTAATGCAGAAAAATGGATTAGAAGATATTGACGAGTTAGTTCAAAAACAAAAGAAGAAAAAAGTTTCTCTCAAAGATGCAGAAGATGAAATTCAGAAACTTTACAACAAGAAAGGTTATGATAGAGGAATTACATTATACAATTCACTTGATAAAGATTTTCGGCTTTGGGGCAAAATAAATATGAGTTGGCCAAATGCAGACACATTTGGACCAAGGTATGAAGTAAAGCATCCAAAAACAGGCAAAGCAGTAAAGATTCCAGATAGAGGTTGGCGATGGAAAGAAGATACTTTTAATGATGCAGCAGGAATAAAAGACGGTAATTTTAAAAGCATTGTTGAATTACATGATGGTACTTTTATGTGTGGGAAAATTTGGTTTGACAAAGATGAAAACACACAACCAAGTTCTATCAATTACCTTGATGAAGTTCATTCCTTGCTTTTGCGTTCAGTCCTTTCACTTAAAAGTGATGGAGGAATAGAAGTAGAGAAATTATTTGAAGGTAAGAGCATCTTCTCTTATCCTAAACCAACTTCGTTGGTTAGTTTATTATTAAAGTCGCTTGCTTCAAATGACAATGGAATATTTCTTGACTTTTTTAGCGGTTCTGGTACAACAGCTCATTCAGTTTTAGAACTCAATAACGAGGATAACGGAAATAGAAAATTTATTTTAGTACAACTGCCAGAACCCTGCGAAGAAAGCAGTGAAGCTTTCAAAGCAGGCTATAAAACCATTGCTGACATTGCAAAAGAAAGAATACGCAGGGTGATAAAAAAAATTGAAACAGAAAAGTTAGAAGCAGAAAAGAAAAAAGCAGGCGAACTTCAACTCATAACTCATAACTCAACACTCATAACTGACAACGGTTTCAAGGTTTTCAAACTCTCACCTTCTAATTTTAAGATTTGGAGAGGCAATGAAATCACCGAAGAAAATTTAGTAACTCAATTAGATGCTTTCACCAATCCGGTAAGAGAAGAAAGCAAAACCGAAAACATGCTTTATGAGTTGATGCTAAAAGCAGGTTTTTCACTTACAGATAAAGTTGAAACAAAAGAAAAGTTCTATTCAGTGAATGACGGTGAATTGATAATTGCACTGGAAGAAATCAATCAAAAAATAATAGACAGCATCATTGCAGCTCAACCAAAAAAAGTAATTACCCTTGACAATCTTTTTACAGGCAACGACCAATTGAAAACAAATACAGTGTTGCAGATGAGGGATGCGGGGATTGATTTTAAAACAATTTAAGCAAATGGAATTAAATATTAAACAACGTTTTTTTGTTGTTGTCATTTATGTAGCTATAATTTTCGGGATTGGCTATTATTTTAGTCCTGATTGGCAATTTTTATTAGATTCCAACAATAAACTTCATTCTGTTTTAATCGCAACTGGTCTTGCACTTATTCTCGGCACTTATATTTCAGAGCCATATTTTTCAAAACCAATTGACGTAATTATAAGGTGGGTTGCAATCTTTCTTTTTTTATCAGGACTTAATACCAAAGAATGCGTTTTGCTTTATGATTTTTGGAAATGGGCTTCCATGGGTTTTATAGGTGCTGCTTTGCTTCTTATTCTTCTTCATGGTTTTTCAAAATTTGAAAAGTTTCAGAAAATAGCAGTAGATATTATTTGCAAAATATCACGTCCTGAAATTATTTTTTCTATTCTATATTTTGACATTGTAATTTCCTTTTTTCAAAACAAATCAGTGGAGTTTCCTGTTTTAATTGGTTTCGGTTTCTTATTATTGATAAATAAACCAATTGTGTGGTTCACAAAGTGGATATGGAAAATTTTCACTTTCGTAACATCAAAGACAGATTCAAATCAATTCATTGGTAGTATTATCTTTCACGAAAGCACCGATCTTTATAATGTAGAGATTAAAAATGAAAATATTTCAAGACAAAAACAGCTCAAAGGAAAATTGGTGTACCTTGAAAATATTATCAATGGTGTTGCAGGAATTATTTTAAATGAAAAAATACTTTTAGGAAGAAAGTGGATTCAAATTATTTCACTTAGAGACAAAGGCAACAACCTGATTTCATTCAACATTAAATCACTTCAACTTTTAGCAAATCAAAAAACAATTTTCTCAAAAACTAATGCAGTATATTTTCTCAATATTGCCGAAGTGTCAGATGATGTCAAGAGATCAATAGAAGCAAATAGTATTTATCAGAATTTCAAAAATCTCATTGGTTATGTTTGTAACGGTTCTACAATAAGTAAGGTGAAATTTGAAAAATTATTTGATAATGCTTTACTGAAAGAAAAAGGAGTTGGTGAGGGTAGCATAATTCAAACAACAATCGGAACAGAGGAAGTGCTTTACCAAATAATTGATGCACAAACAGAGGAAGAAAAATTAGAGAATAAAGATTCACACGGTTTTACAGTTGGCAAGGCACAGAAGTTGGGCAAATATGATTTAGAGACTAATGAATTAAATACGATTAAATGGTTGCCTGAAATATATACTCCTTTATTTCTAATGAATCCTGAGCAGGTTGAATATAATCCACAAAATTTTATTGGCAAGCTACCAAATACAAACTATGGTATTCCAATAAAACTTATTAATGAACTTGTAACACATAACACAGCTATTCTTGGCATCTTAGGTATTGGAAAATCTTGTTTGACATTTGAACTAATAAAGAAATTAATAGATAATACAGATGTGAAGATTATTTGTATTGATATTACAAACGAATATTATAAAGAAGACAAACTTCTAAAATATATAAATGGCTCATTGATTATACATGATGTTGAAGGTATATTTAATCAACAAATTAGTGCAAGTTATGACCATATTGAAGAACGAGATAAAAAGCAATTTCCTGAAGAAAGTGGTAATAAAAAATTATATCAAACTGCCATAGCCGCTGATTTACATACTTTTTTATTTAATAACAATGCAATACCCGCAAATTTTGCTTTCTCTACTGATAAAAGAGTGAGAATTTATAATCCTGATTATCATAAAGCATCTCATGGAGAAAAAATAGGTTTTAATGTAATCACATCACCATTAACACAAGCTGAAAAAACCAGAATAATTTCTGAAGAGATTTTCAAAATAATAATGAAGCTTCCTATTGATTCATCAGGAAAAGCAAAGGTTTTATTAGTATTTGAAGAAGCCCACTCTCTAATACCAGAGTGGAACTCAGTAGCAAATGAAGGTGATAAAAATGCAGTTAACGGCACAGCTAAGGTAATTTTGCAAGGTAGAAAATATGGTTTAGGTTCTTTGGTAATTACTCAAAGAACTGCAAACATTAGTAAGAGTATATTAAACCAATGCAATACAATTTTTGCTATGAGAGTTTTTGATGATACAGGAAAACAATTTTTAGAAAATTACATTGGTTCAGATTATTCAAACTTATTGCCGACACTGGAAGAAAGGCATTGTATTGCTATTGGTAAAGCATTAAAGTTAAAGCAACCGGTAATTATTGAATTGAACGATATGAAAGATATTATTTTACCACCAGTTGCAGAGGATGCAGCACCAATAGCACCACTAGATTTTTAGAATATGAAACTCCATTTTGACAGCAATCAATCTTACCAATGGGATGCACTAAAAAGCATCACCGACATTTTTGAAGGGCAACCTTTGAGCAGTGGAGATTTTGAGTTTTCGGTAACCGAAACAGGAACATTACTTTCTGAAAACGGTTTTGGTAACAATTTAACTTTATCGGCAGAACAGATTTTGCAGAATGTAAAAACCATTCAGCAACGCAACGAAATAAATAACACAGTTGATGAATTGCAGGGAATGAATTTTTCCATTGAAATGGAAACAGGCACAGGAAAAACTTATGTTTATCTCCGAACAATTTATGAACTCAATAAATTATATGGCTTCAAAAAATTTGTAATCGTAGTGCCGTCAGTTGCAATTCGTGAAGGTGTTTTAAAAAACCTGCAAATCACACACGAACATTTTCAATCATTGTATGATAAAACTGCTATCAACTTTGATGTTTATGATAGTAAAAAAGTCCCGGGTCTTAGGGGCTTTGCTTCAAATAATAATATTCAGGTTTTAGTCATCAACATTGATTCGTTTGCAAAAGATGAAAACATAATAAATAAACCTAATGACAGAGTAAGCGGAAAAAGACCAATTGAGTTTATACAAAGCACCAAGCCCATTGTAATTGTTGACGAACCGCAGAACATGGAAACCGAAATTCGTAAAAAAGCAATTCAGAATTTAGAACCGCTTTGCACTTTGCGTTATTCGGCAACACACACCAACCTTTACAATCTTATGTATTCGCTTAATCCGGTCAAAGCGTATGATTTGGGTTTAGTAAAGCAAATAGAAGTTGATAGCGTAATGAGTGAAAATGATTTTAATGATAGTTTCATTCAGTTGGAAAGTGTAAACAGAATAGGTAACAACATCACTGCAAAAATTAAAATTGATACAACTTCAATAGCAGGCATAAAACGCAAATCAGTTACCGCAAATAAAAATAAATTGGATTTGTTTGAACTGTCGGGCAAGAACGAAAAATATGAAGGACTGAAAATTTATGAAATAGATTTTGGCAATGAGCAAATAGAACTCACCAACGGAATTGTTTTGAAAGTTGGCGAATCACAGGGTGGAATGAATGATGAAGTAATGCGTTTTATGATTCAGAAAACGGTTGAGGAGCATTTAAAAAAAGAAAGAGATTACAAAGCCAAAGGTATAAAAGTATTGACTTTATTTTTCATTGACAAAGTGAAAAATTATCGTGAGTATGATTTAAGCGGAAATGCAATTGGAGGAAAGTTTGCAAAATGGTTTGAAGAAATTTATACGGAAGAAATAAACAAACCGAAAAATAAAAATCTCATTTTGTATTCAGTAAATGAAATTCACAACGGATATTTTTCGCAAGACAACAAAGGCAGAATAAAAGATACAGGAGGCGAAACGCAAGCCGATGATGATACCTACAAACTCATCATGCAGGAGAAAGAAAAATTATTAGACATCAGTACACCGCTTCGTTTTATTTTTTCTCATTCCGCTTTGCGTGAAGGTTGGGACAATCCGAATGTGTTTCAGATTTGCACATTGAACGAAACAAAATCAGAAATTAAAAAGCGTCAGGAGATTGGCAGAGGTTTGCGTTTGTCGGTTAATCAAAAAGGAAATAGAATTTTTGACCAGAACATAAACCGCCTCACAGTTATTGCAAACGAAAGCTATGATGATTTTGCAAAAGCATTGCAAAAAGAAATTGAAGAAGATTGTGGAGTAAATTTCACAGGACGGATAAAGAATAAAAACAAGCGGGAAAAATTACTTTACAGAAAAGGTTTTGAGGCAGACCCAAAATTTTTGCAGATATGGGAGAAGATAAAGTTTCATTCAAAATATAGTGTGGCGTATCAAACAAACGATTTGATAACGCTTGCAGCAAAGGCAATGAAAGAAATGCCTGATACAAAAAAGCCAAGTGTGCGTAGCACAAAAAATGTTGTAGTGATGGGAACAGAAGGATTAACAGGAAAATTATTGAGTGATACAGTTGCACCCGATTATGGCAAACAATTTGAAATTCCTGATATGCTTGCATACATTCAAGGCAAAACTGAATTGACACGGTCAACAATTTTAGACATCATAAAGAAGTCAGATAAAATTTCAGAGTTGCTTATCAATCCTCAAATGTTCATGGACAACACAACCAACACAATCAAAAATGTTTTGTATGATTTAATGATTAACGGAATTAAGTATGAAAAAATCGGTAGTAAGATTTATGAAATGACTTTGTTTGATGATAATGACTTTGAAATTTATATTGATAACTTTACACACACAGTTTCAAATGCTGATAAAACTATTTACGAAAATTATATTCCGTTGGATAGCGGAGTAGAAAACCAATTTGCAAAAGATTGTGAGAGCAGCATAGATATTGAGTTCTTTTTTAAACTTCCTTTTTGGTTCAAAATAAATACTCCAATAGGAACATATAATCCAGATTGGGCAATAGTAAAAAAAGGAGAAAAGAAAATTTACTTTATTGCAGAAACAAAAGGTAAAGATGAAGAATTAAGACCAAGTGCTAAAATGAAAATTAAATGCGGGAAAGCCCATTTTAAACAATTTGATGAAGTTAAGTTTGTAGGTCCTATTTCATCAGTTACAGATTTGAACAACTAAATTCAATATAAATGGATATATGTGCGTGAAGATGAAACAAAAAATAATTGAAGTAAATTAAAAATTATCTCTAAATTTGAAAGCTAATAAATGAAAGAGAATATTAACATAACAGTAAACCATGAAGTCCTTGTTTGGGCAAGAGAAGCTATTGCATTGAACCGTACAAACGCATCTGAAAAAACGGGTATATCAGCAAAGCGTTTAATTCAATTAGAAGAAGCGGAAAAACAACCAACATTAGAGGAACTAAAGGAACTTTCAAAGGCATACAAAAGAACTATTGCAACTTTATTACTGACTAACCCCCCAAAGGAAAAACCACTTCCAAAAGATAGAAGAACTGTTAATTCAATAGATTTAGGCTTCTTTCATGAAAAAACCATTATGGCAATTCGTAAAGCCCGGGCACTTGTGGTTTCATTAGTTGAATTAAAACAAGATGCTGGCATTGCAATTCCTCGTTTCCAATACAAAGCATTAATCCAAGATAATCCTGCAACAATAGCAAATAAATTACGGAAAGAATTAAATCTTGACGAGTTAAGACAATTGGGAAATATCAATTTTGCTCTGGATGCTTACATTGAAAAAGTAGAATCGTTAGGTGTTGCAGTTTTTCAGTTGAGTTTGACACAAGACCAATTGAGAGGTTTTTCAATGGTTGATGAAGTTATGCCAATTATTGGTATAAAAAGAGGTGGAGAACAAGCCACGGCAAAAATTTTCACGTTATTTCACGAACTCGGTCACATACTTTTAAATGATGGCGGTTTATGTGATTTATCTGAAAACACTAACCAACAAATTGAAAAATGGTGTAATGCTTTTGCCGCTGAAATGCTAATTCCAACTACTGAACTATTGCAAATGAATGTTGTAATAGAACAAAGCTTAAAAGGTGAAAAGTTTTGGGCAAAAAAAGAGTTGATCGAATTGGCAAACCATTTTCATGTTGGTCCATTGGCTATTTTAAGAAGTTTATTGGAAAACAAGCTTACAACACTTGAATATTACAAGGACAGGCATAAAGCATGGAATAAACCATCATTCGGCAGAGCCAAAAAACCGGAAGGAAGAAACATTGCGAAAGAAACTATTAAAGAAAAAGGCAGAACTTATATTTCTCTGGCATTTTCAGCATTTGACCAAAAAAGAATTGACCTTAAAGACCTTTCTGATTTCTTGGGTGTAAAGCTTTCGTACATTCCAAAAACTCGTCAATTATTAAATGCCTAAAAAATGCAATTAAATTTTAATAAGGGAAATACTATTTATGTAATTGATACAAGCAGCTTAATAATGCTTGAGTCAACTTTTAAATATGACAACCCTGTATTCATTGCTATTTGGGAAGAAATTGAAGAATTAATCAAACAAGGTTGTTTCAAAACAATTGATTTTGTTGAAGACGAAATAAATAGTTACGAAGGAAAGCAAGATTTTTTAAAAAAATGGATAAAGAAATGGAAAAAACATTTAGTTGTCACAACAGATGCAGCCTGTATAAATGCAGCCATTCCAATAATTAATGAAGAATACAAATCTGGTTTTTTCGATGCAAAAAAACAGGCAGAAGGGAAAGAAGAAGCCGACCCTTATTTGATTGCATATTGCAAGATTCATGATTGTGTATTGATAACCAATGAAAGTAAAATTAAACCAAACAAAATTCCAGGTGTTTCTGCAAAAAATAATGTAAAGTGCATTGATATATATGATTTTTTAATAGAAAGAGAATTGAAGATGGAAAGAAAGAAGAAATAATAAATAGCCATCGCATTTGCAAGCGATCCCATGAAAGAGGAGGAAGTGCAAAATACCCTACACACAATGTAAAGCACATTCGCAGCTTAATTTCAAAGGTAAAAAGTTTTTGGCTGCAAATAAGCTTTCCATTTCCCACCCACTACCGGCAGTAACCTATTCTCGGCAGACAAAAAAATCCCTTCCCTTCTGTAAAAATTTAAACGCTTACACACATTCCGACACAGACAAAAACTTTTATGACCGTTAACAGCGAAACTTAATAGGGACAGTGCTTTCATGACACGGGGAACATTCCGCCAGTGCATAACTTGTGTCTGCTTTTATGCCGTGGTTTGGTGGTTGACAGAAACTTTTTTGTATATTTGAATCGTTATTACGGCAGACTCGATAGTGCTTTCTATGACGGCACTTAAAGCAGCCACTTATCGTTAGTGGCAAGCGTTTAATGAAAATAAAAAAACTATTGTGACACATGGAAAAACAAATCATTCAAGATCGACAGCAAAAAATTATAACTCTTTTGAGAGAATTTTGTGAAAATAAACTGGACAAAGAATATTTTGAAATTGCGGAACGATTGACCCTAAAACTTGGACGCAAAAGGAATGTACCATTCATGACAGGACAACCAGAGGTATGGGCGGCTGCGATTGTTCACGCTTTGGGGACAATTAATTTCTTATTTGACAAATCTTTTGACCCGTATATTTCAATTGATGATATCAATACTTATTTTAAAACAAATAAATCAACAACAGGAAACAAGTCAAAACAAATTCGTGACTTATTAAAACTTGACCGTTGGGACAATGAATTTTCGACAAAGAAAATGAGTGAGAGCAATCCCTTTGCAAATCTTGTAATGGTTGACGGACTAATTGTACCTATAGACACATTACCTGAACAATATCAGGTAGCCGTGCGACAGGCAAGAGCAGTAGGCAAAGACATTTCTTTTACGACAAGATGAGAACGCCAGCCACTAACTTAGCATTGCTTCAATGGCTTGTGGTTGACGGTGCAGCGATGTGTAGTTAATAAATATTATTACGGCGGACACGTCCGACTTCGTCTGACTTGTCCGCCAATGTAAGCAATGCTGGATCGTTACAGGCAATGCAAAACAAAATACCAATGAGAATAAAAATATTTTTGATTTTAACATTCATCGGACAAATTAGTTTCGGACAGGACACTATATTCCTTGATGCAAAATGGGAACAGACCATCAGGTCAAATGCTGAATTTTTCCGTTTAAATAGAAAAGAAGGGAACAATTGGATAAGGACAGATTACTATTTAAAGACAAAACAACTTCAAATGAAAGGGACCTATTCATCCTTGACACCCGATATAGAAGAAGGATATTTTGAATGGTTTCATTCCAATGGAAAATTAAAACATAAAGGGAATTATGAAAATGGGAAACAAATAGGCGAACATTTATGGTATGTTGAGAATGGGGGAATTGAAGCAATAGAGAATTACAAAGACGGACAGTTAAGCGGAGCATACGAAGAATATTATCCCAATGGAAAATTAATGGACAAAACTTCATTTATTAATGGACTTCAAAATGGTTGGTCGATTTACTACAGAGAAGACGGATCAAAACAATCAGAAGGAAATTTCAAAAATGGGAACAGAGATGGTGAATGGAAATATTATGATGAGATCGGAAAGGTTAAAGGAACAACAATATTTAAAATTGAATATGAAATAAAAGAAGCGAAAATGATTCTTCAATTACCCAATGACAGTTGGTATTTAGCTGACCATTCAGATACAGGATTAATTCAATACATATTTAAAAGAGATGAAATAGTGGACTCCTTAGGGCGAGAAATTGTTCCTGCAATTATGCTTTATATCGAGGATGCAAAAGACTATAAACAAGATTTAATAACATACTCATTACAAAAAAGATTAGCGTTTTCAAAAGCGAATAAAGATATTAAAATAGAAAAGAATATACTTACCCCTTCAGACAAGGAGTTTCCTTTACCATACAAAAATGCAATGATAATAATGGCCAACTATACCGACAAAGGGGTTGACCACGTCTTTTATATGGTATACATTATTACAAATGACGACAAAGGAATTCAACTTTATATGGATATGACAAAAGATATAGCTGGTAAGTATGAGGAAGAATTTTGGACTACATTAAAATCAATTAAAGAATTAAATTAATGCACATGCCTGTAACTTAGCATTGCTTCAATGGCTTGTGGTTGACGGTGCAGCGATGTGTAGTTAATAAATATTATTACGGCGGACACGTCAGACTTCGTCTGACTTGTCCGCCACTGCAAGCAATGCTGGATCGTTATGGGCAACTTATAAAAATAAGGAACATGAAAAAACTTCTTCTACTTTTCACGACACTCATGACACTTTCTTCAATTGGACAGACATCGGTTTATCATCCATTTCCAGACAGCAATGTGGTTTGGAATTTCCATTATTATTTGAATTGCTTTATGGGATTAGGTAATGAATATTATTCAATAACTATTTCAGAGGACACTTTAATAAATAGCATTTCATATCATAAACTGACAACACCATTTATTAAATCTTTTTCGACAGGCACATGCGAAGACATTTCTTCTGGTTACAAAGGAGCAATTAGACAAGATACTGCTTTAAAAAAAGTATTTTATGTTCCTCCTACAGATATTACAGAGCAATTGCTTTACGATTTTAATATGCAAATAGGAGACACGATAAAAGGATTTCTTGAAAACAATGCTTTTTCGCCGGACACTGTTATTTCAATAGATTCGGTTTTAGTTGGGGCTAATTATCGAAAAAGGTGGAATATAAATAATTGTTATGGAATCCGATTTATTGAAGGCATTGGATCAACATACGGTTTAATACAACAGTCACCAGGTTGTATAACAGACCAAGCGGATTATACGATTACCTGCTTCCAACAAAATGGAAAAGTAATTTACCCAGACACGACATCTAACTGCGACATCATTACCAATATTAAAATCTTGACGGAAAGTTTAATCCAAATAAATATTTTTCCTAATCCGTCAAATAGTTCATTCACGATTGACATAGACAAAGCAACAAATATTCGAGAAACACGATTGACTGATTTGCTTGGAAATATTATACTTCAACAGCAGACTTGCAGCCAATCAAAAATCATCATAGACAATTTGCAGAGCGGAACATATATTTTAACACTAATTGACAAGGAAAACAGGAAAATTAACAGAAAAATAATAAGCAGCCCATAACTTAGGTCTGCAATCAGCGGCGGTTCGTGGTTGACAGAAAAGTTTGTATCTTTAAAAATTATTTGTGGGGCAGACAGGTAAGTGCTCTAAAACCGCCGCCGGTTGCAGCCCTTAATCGTTATGCACAAGCGGAGACAAATTATTAAAGAGAAAAGCAGACTTTGACTTTTTAGACAGTTCATTGCAACTTGACAAATTAATGACAGAAAATAAAATGAGCCGACACGCCAGCCAACGCAAATGTTTAAATTTTTACCCCACCGCTCTTTTTTCGGCAAAGCCGTATTTGCTATCGCTTCTGCAAAAGCAAAAGAGGTGCATTAATCTTTTTATTTTTTATTTTGGTATGCACCACATTTGTTTTTGCCCCAACGCACAAAATCCTTTTTCCATAGATTAATAACAATTTGGAATTTTACCTTTGTGCAAACAAAATAAACTTGTTGAATCACACAATTTTTATCGATTAATAAATAATTTTGTACTTTTGACCCTTAATAAAATATTGACATAAAATTATGATAAAAGAAAAATACGTTAATCCATTTACCGACTTTGGTTTTAAGAAATTATTCGGTGAAGAAGTCAATAAAGACTTATTGATTGACTTCCTGAATAATCTTTTACTTGACGAACAACAAATCAAAGACCTTACATATCTTAAAAATGAACATCTGAGTTCTTCCGACACTGAAAGGAAAGCGATATTTGACTTGTACTGTGAAAATGAAAGAGGAGAAAAATTCATTGTTGAGTTACAGAAAGCAAAACAGAATTTCTTTAAGGACAGAAGTGTTTATTATTCTACATTCCCAATACAGGA
The DNA here is from genome assembly GCA_903847905.1 of uncultured Bacteroidota bacterium. Classification (GTDB taxonomy): domain Bacteria; phylum Bacteroidota; class Bacteroidia; order Bacteroidales; family CG2-30-32-10; genus CAINEZ01. The sequence goes on along the minus strand of CAINEZ010000026.1, from coordinate 783 downwards.
ACAGGCAAAGCAGGGAAACTGGAATTTTGAATTAAAAGCAGTTTATACAATCGGTATCCTTGACTTTATTTTTGATGATCATAAAAACGAACCGGAAAAATTATTGCATAAAATTAAATTATCCGACATTGAAAAGCATACAGTTTTTTATAATAAACTTACATACATTTATCTTGAAATGCCCAAATTCATTAAGACAGAGAATGAATTAAAAACAAGTTTTGATAAATGGTTATTTGTATTAAAGCATTTACCAGACTTACAGGATAGACCAAAAGCATTGCAGGAAAGAATTTTTGAAAAACTCTTTAAAACTGCTGAAATTGCAAAGTTTTCACAAAAAGAGCGGCAAGAATATGAAGACAGTTTGAAATACTATAGAGATTTAGTTAATACGGTTGATACTGCCGAACAGGATGGTAGAATAAAAGAACGAATAATTATTGCAAAAAACCTTTTAAAAGCAGGTGTTGATTTAAAAACCATAGAAAAATCTACAGGACTTTCAAAAGAAGAAATTGAAAAATTGAAATAGAACATTAACGAATTGTTTTACAAAAACTGAAATTATGTAGAAACACAAAATAATAAATTATAGCGTTTAGCCGAATTCTGTATCTAAAATCTACCAATTTTAACCTGATTAATTCACAAATCAGGGCTAAAGCCCTACGTTACTGGGTTTCCATTAACCCCAGACTTAAGTCTGGGGTTATTGAAACAATCTGTAAATAAAAGACTTTAGTCCTGATTCAAATATTTGTGAATTAATCAGGATAAGTC
>CAINEZ010000025.1 GCA_903847905.1 uncultured Bacteroidota bacterium | reverse complement strand
TGTATTTTTGCAATTAAAATAATTACTAACTAAAACAATTAAAACATGAAAACATTTTACGGTTAAAAGAAATTTCGGAGAATATATTAAAAAAAACATTACTTTTGTAAATTAATTAATAAATGTATATTTGCAATTAAATTTAATTACTAACTAAAACAACAATTAAACATGGAAACATTTTACAGATTAAAGAAAACGATGAAAAAATTAAAAACCTTATTTCTAATAATAGGGCTTTTTGCTTTTGCATTTCAAGTGCAAGCTGCGGATGCAATACCAACATTGGTAACTTACTTTGGCGGTAATCCTTGCACCACAATTTGTACAGGTCAAACCGTAACTTTTGCCATTACAACACCTACCCCTTCAACTTATTACAAACTTAAGAAAGATGGGAGTATTATTGCGGCTGGCACTAGCGATGCTTTAGGCGGCACATTAAATTTTATTGGAATTTCCGACGGTGCAGGAACATATACTACTACACCTACAACTACTACTGTAGTCGTTTCTAATGGTACGCCATCAGCACCAACAGGACCTACAGGCCAAACATTCTGCGCAGGAACAGTAGCAAATTTACTTCCTGCAATTTGTACAGGTATTAAATGGTACACTTCTGCTACCGGAACTGTACCTTTAACATCTACCGGAGCTTTATCTACTGCCAATTATTATGCTGAACAAGTAGTAGGAAGTTGTACAAGTTTAACCAGATTAGTAACAGCTGTAACTAGCAATGCAATACCATCAGCTCCATCAGGTCCTACAGGTCAAATACACTGTTCAGGAACAGTAGCAGATTTAGATCCATTAGGAACAACAGGAGTTATAATTAGTTGGTATGCTACTTCCACTGGTGTAACTGTTTTACCAACTTCGACACCTTTGTTTGAAGGCGTTGCCAATTATTACGCAAGCAAAACAATACTCGGTTGCGAAAGCACAGGCAGGTTGACTTCTACTGTAACTGGTGTTATCACCCCTGCGGTTCCAACAGGCGAAGCAGTACAAACATTCTGTTATACTGCATCTGGACCAACTGGAACAGTAGCAAATTTAGTTGCATTAGGAGCAACAGGAGCAACATTTAGTTGGTACCTTTATGCAACTACCGGAACAGTTTTAGCATCTACAGGAATTTTGGTTAATGCCACTGATTATTATGCAAGCCAAACTATAAGTACTTGCGAAAGCGCAACCAGGTTTAAAGTAACAACAATTGTTAATTCAACACTAACAGCACCATCAGGACCTACTGACAGAACATTCTGTTACACTGCAAGTCCAACCGTAGCTGATTTGAATTCAGGTATGACAGGAGCTTCAGGAGCTTCATTTGCTTGGTATATGGGTTCTACAGGCGGAACAGGTCTGTCAACATCAACAGCTTTGGTTACAGCCACTCATTATTACGCATCACAATCTACGGCCGGCTGTGGTGAAAGCACAAGCAGATTCCCTGTATTAGTAACTATTACTACTTCTTTACCAAGCGTACCAACAGGTACTGCTATACAAACATTATGTACAGGAGCAACAATTGCTGATTTAACAGCTACAGGAACAGATATTAAATGGTATGCTTCTGCATCAGGTGGCGGATCTCCTTTAGCAAGTAGTTACGTTTTGGCTAATAATACTCATTATCATGCATCACAAACAGTAGGAACTTGTGAAAGCGCAACCAGATTGGATGTATTAACAGCATTAACTGCTTTACCATCAGCGCCAACAGGTTCTACAGGTCAAACATTCTGTAACGCCGGAACAGTAGCAGATTTAACTGCAGTAGGAGCAACAGGATCTACAATTAAATGGTATCTTGCTTCAAGCGGTGGAACTGCTTTATCAGGTTCAACAGGTTTGGTTGCTGGCAATTATTATGCAAGCCAAACTGTAGGTACTTGCGAAAGTTCCCTGAGATTTACATTACCCGTAACTATTAATATTCCAACTGCGCCAACGGGCTCTACAGGACAGCAATTCTGCAATGGAACAGTGGCAGATTTAGTTATAGCTGATGAATCTTACGATCCAATATATAAATGGTATACTTCAGCAACTGGAGGAACAGCTTTAGCACCTACAGGAGCTTTGGTTAACGCTACTGATTATTATGCAAGTCAAACTACGGGTGGAACAGGACCATTAAGTTGTGAAAGTATAGGTAGGTATAAAACTACAGTAACTAATACTTCGCTGTTGATCACAAATCCGGCTCCACTTTGCGAACCATATACTGTTGATCTAACAGACCCTGCAGTTACTTATGGTAGCATATTACATGGTAGCACGCTTACTTATTGGACTAATCCAACATGTGATGGCACTGGCACATTGGTAGATCCTGATGTGGTAGCTCATGCCGGCACATATTATATTAAGAGTGATAATGGTGTTTATAAAAGCGATCCATATCACTGTGCAATTATTAAACCGGTAGTGGTAACTTTAACTGTTAACTGTCCTAAAACATGGACGGGTGCAGTATCCTCATATTGGTCAGTTGATGGCAACTGGGAACCATCAGGAGTTCCAATGAGATTAAATGATGTTACAATTCCTGTAGGACCAATTAATATGCCAAATGTAGATGTGAATCCAGCAGAATGTCATGATTTCACAATTGCTGACGGCGCCAATCTTACAATAAGTCCGGGTAATGCATTAACAGTTTACGGCGCAGCTTCTCTTAGCGGCGCAGAGTGTCTGATAATTAATACTGAAGGGTCATATATTGATCAATTACCTTCAAAAGCTGGCGGAACAGCCAAGGTAGAAAAAACTTTGACAGGTAATGGACGTGCTTGGTATTTAGGTTCACCAATGAGCAGCGCTGTTACAGCAGGATCAGTTTATCCAACATTACAACCGGCTTCAAACCCGGGTGTTGGCATACATCTTAAAAAATGGTTAGAGCCAACCCAGGTATATTCAGAAATTTCTTACTATGCTAATATTGACTCACTTCCTTTGACAGGATATAATGTAAGGAATTACGGAGTTGATGATATACATGCTACATTTATCGGTACGTTAAATACTGGTGATATTACAAGGTCAGGTCTTACAAATTCAGGTTTAGGTGGTTCACCAGGATATAACTTAGTATGTAATCCATATCCTTCAGCATTAGATTGGGGAACTGTTCACAGTGGACTAGGTTATACAAGTACTAACCTCGATCCTACTATATGGTATAGAACAAGTGGCGTTTTTGCAACATATAATCCTTCAGGAAACGGAGGATATGGAGTTGGAACAAATGGTGGATCAAAAGAAATGCCGGCAATGCAGTCATTTTGGGTTAGTGTTTCTACAGGTCATCCAACAGGAAGTTTAACTATAAAACAATCGGCAAGAATTCACACCACACGTCCGTTCTTTAAAGAAGTAAACGAAAGCAATGTTTTCAGAATGGAAGCATTAAGAGATGGCTTGAAGGACGAAACTGTTTTAACATTCAATGATGGCGTATCAAGTGAATATGATCAATCTGATTCTAAAAAGATGTTC
>CAINEZ010000024.1 GCA_903847905.1 uncultured Bacteroidota bacterium | reverse complement strand
CGATCTATAACTGAAGGACTCCACGATCCAACGATTCCATTGGGAGACGTAGTGCCTAACAGTGGAGCAACAGTTCCCGAACACAGTGGCGGAATAGCAGCAAAGTTGGGTGCCATTTGCGCATTCACTGTTACGCTCATAGTTGCAGTTGATGCGCAAGGGTTTCCCGTCGGCGTGAAGGTATAAACACTAGTTCCTGCCGCGGCAGTAGAAATAGTTGCCGGGCTCCATGTTCCTGTAATAGAATTTATAGAAGTAGAAGGAAGTGCTGTTGGCGATGCACCGATGCAGAAGGGTCCTAAAGCCGCAAAGTTTGGAGTTACAGCCGGATTTACCACTATAGTCATGCTTCCATTGCCGCACGAACCCGAAGTAGGCGTAAAGGTATATACCGTAGTTCCCGAAGTGGCAGTACTAATGGTTGATGGATTCCATGTTCCGCTAATACCATTGGTGGATGTTGCAGGCAGAATCGCGGGTGAAGCGCCCACGCAATAAGGACCTAAGGCTGTAAAGGTGGGAATAGTGCCCGGCGTGATAGTTATAGAAAGGGTAGCAGTTGTTGCACACAAGCCTGCTGTAGGTGTGAATGTATAGGTAGCTGTTCCTGCTGTGGCTGTGCTTATGGTAGGCGGATTCCAGGTGCCGCTGATGCTGTTGGTGGATGTAGCGGGCAATGTGGCGGGCGTTTGACCTACACAAAAGGGTCCTAAAGCGGCAAAGGTGGGAACAATAATGGTAGAGATGGTTACCGTTATAGATGCTGTTCCTGTACATCCACCTGCCGTTCCTGTTACAGTATAAGTAGTGGTCGAAGCAGGTGTAACCCCAACCGGTGTGCCTGTCAAGCTTCCAGGCATCCATGAATAGGTAGTGCCACCAACAGAACTGCTTGCAGCAAGTGATGAAGTAACTCCGTTGCAAATAGTAGCCGGTGTAGCGGTTGCGGTAATCGCAGGGTTTGGATTATAACTTACATGTATGGAATCCGTTTCACTACATCCGTTAAAAGTAACGTTTACCCAGAATGTTCCGGGTTGCGTTACATTGAAGGTTGCATTGGTTGAAGAATTCTGCCACAGGTATGAAGTGGCTCCGGTCGTAGTTGCATTTAAAAGAAGAGTGTTACCCGGGCAGAGTGTAGTATCATTGCCGATGTTGACCATATTCCCCGGAATGCTTAATGAGGGATTGATCAGATGGGTGATCAAATTCTGCATTAAAGATATGGCAGTTGCACTGTAAGCGTTTATCCAATCCTGATCAGCAACAGTTATGATATTTCCGTAGGCAGGATTGACAGGGATATATTGAAACCCGTTATAGGTTCCCTGATATTCAAGAATATTAACGGTATGGCAATCGCCGCTACCCGGATCCGAATACCAAAAATAGGGAAGAGAAGGAACAATATTATTCGTTGTTGCAAAAGAGCCCAAAACTATCATCGGGTTAAGGTCTCCTGAGGTACTAGTGTTGCTCCAGGTGAATGTCCCGCCAAGAGAACTTACAATGGAAGCAAAAGCCTGGTTGGTTGTATAAGTGGATTGATATTCCGACTGGAGATAGACGGGTTTGCCTGTTTGGAGGAATTGAAGGATGATAGTTATCCTGTTTGGCGGCAAAGCAATTACTCCTGAAGAAATTATTAAGATATCAGTAGATGCAAAAAATGTTGTATTGTCGAGGGTAGTTTGCGGCACAATCGTTGGCGTATGCCCCATCATAGTGGCAACATTGCTCCACTTTACATCCATATTTTGGGTTGACATATAGGATTGACTTTCAATAATTTTTATATTTAAAGCACAAGCAGCATAGCAGCATAGTGCAAAACAAGTACCAAGAAAAAGCTTTTTCATACCTTTTGTTTTTTTAATTAACTGTATATTTTAATTGTCATGTTTATGTAACATATCAAGTTTAAACTCCGCATTAGTCTCTTCGCTTTGTTGTCGGCAGTGTTATTTTTAAGTAGCGTATATTAGTTTTCTTGTTTCTTTTAAGGTAGGGTAGTTAAATTCGTAAGTGATTATAATTCCGGCAAAAGCTATCATAGCTCCAATAAGTCCCTCATTATAGTTTCCAAATGTACCTCGGTCAGACGGATTGAAAGGATGATGATAAAATTTAAGCACAAAAATGATAAAAGGAATTGTAAAGATTCCAAGTGGAATCAGGGGGAGTACTACTGTTTTATTCTTTTTCATTTTCTGACGCAATTATGTGATTCTGTTTAACATTGCTGCTACTGTTTGCATTACTGCCCAGCCAACAATATCTCCTATATCCACCGCAGCAAGCCTCCCAATTTGAGCGCTTCCTGCCACAAATATAATAATCAACAAAGGTATATATTTTCTGATTACAAATGAAAAACAATTTGCTAAAAAAATAATCATCTTTTCCTTGTTTCTATAAACGCATAAAAAAATAATCCATTAACTATCCCAGATAGAAGCGACGGAGGCAGAGGCTATCGCGGAAAGGATAGCATTGTTGCAAACTACTATTTATAAAGTTCGAAGGGAAAAATTTTGAACAACGGAGTGGCTCCTTGGAGCAGGGTTATGAGCATGACAGTAAGATAATTTTTACTTATCTGTTAGCAAGTTAAAGATTTTTATTCACTTAAATAAAAACGATAGTCGCAAGCTATCGTTTTTTTTTGTGCGTCAGATAGCGTATGTTACATGGATGAGTCCATTTATAAGCGAATTTGCAAAGATGTTTTTTAAGATTACATCGATGTCTCTTAAGATTACATCGATGTCTTTTAAGTTTTCATCGATGTCATCAAAAAAGATGAGGACATAAGGGGAAAATGTGAGGGTGTAAGTTGATTTATGTGGTTGTTATTGAGAATTATATAAAATGAAAGAATGGTTTTGAAAAATCAAATTTAATAGATAGTAATCGTTCAGTAAAAAATGATACTTAGTTTATTGATAGGAAGGTTTTCGGGGAATAATTTTGTGGCAGCATAAATTTTGCCCAAGTCATTGCCCAAGTCATCAGATGACTAAATTCGGGCGACAATCCATCGGAAAAGCACTGAGTTTAGGCAGAGCCTAAAAGGACAGGGGCGATAGAGATTCCTACCTCTGCAGAACGGGTAATCCCTGCCCAACTGTGTTAAAAATTGAATCCACACAGAAAACCGATAGTATGTGAATTTTCGTTACGTCTAGTGTAAGAAGTTGTGTAACTGCCGGAGCCGTTGTAGATATTGAGTACGTCGGAGCTTCCCTGTAGCTCATAATTTAATCCAATGTTCAGTGCAAAATGGGTTTTCATTTTTACACATACGCCTAATGTGGTTGAAAACATGGTTCCTCCTATTTCATAATCTGCGTGGGTACGCCAGCTATAACCGCCCTGGACAACAATAAAGGGAGAGACGTTTTTATTGACAAAATTTACGCGAAGGTCGGCATAAACAGGAAAATAGAAGCCGTCTTCCATATAAAGCCTAAGCCCAAAACCTGCACCTGCAGCAAACCAGGGACAGACACGGTAACCACTAATAAAATTCATTTTTGTTGTGAATGGTCCTGAAGCATTACCAAAAGTAATACCGTTAGAATATTCAAAATTGCCGTAATAACCGCGTTTCAATCCTGTAGTATCCTTAGGAATGCCTAGTTTAGATTGATTAATAAAGGAGGGTTCCTTTGAATATTTTGCTACTTCCTTAATGGCATAAACAAAAACATTTCCGTCAACCGTTTGTATTTTTATTAGGCTGTCAGGAATAAATTCGAGGAGTGTCCCTCGGGTGATTCCTCCATTTTTGAGATATACTACATCCTGCTGATTGTTGTTTTGAGCCATGGCACTACCAACAATAAACAATAATATGAGAATGAGAAAAAGTGGTTTAATTGTTTTCATAATTCAGGTTTTTATAATATATGATTTAAATTTTGGTCATGTTAAATGGGATGTAATGGTTGTTTGACTATGAGATGGATGATATGCAGCATTAATTTTGAAGGTGCTATTTTAATTGCTGAAACAAATTAGTTCCTATTTTGAGATTTCCTAAAAATATTATACGAAGCTAGGAAGAAAATTGTTACTAAGGGAATTTATTTTTTTTCGTTTGAAACTTGATTTATGGCAAACGGAATTAGGCAGAGCCTAAAAGGATAGGGGCGACAGAGGTGGAACCTCTGCCGAACGGGGGTTTTCATTACAAAGGATACAAAATATTTTATTAAAAATAAAATTGGAGTTGTTGGAAAAAGGAGTAATTTTGTAGTATGATATTGAAATTAACAATCTTTAGAAATAAAACGATGAAAGCTCTCGTCTTCTCAGAACGAGGCTTTATACCAGTTCTTATTTTTATTATAAATATTTTAAGGCATCTAAAAATATATCTGATGTTATTGCTATTGACCTCATGTGCAACAATTATCAATAAGAAAACCTGCCATGTTAATTTCATTACCACACCCCCGGACACAAAAATTATTTACAAAGACAGTGTCTATAATGCTCCAGTAACTTTAACTGTAAAAAGATCAAAAGAACCGCTAAAGATTACAGGAATTTATGATACCATCAGAAAAGATTTCATCATAAAAGCTTCACCAAACGGTCAGTTTCTCTACTGTAATCTTATGTGGCTCAATGCCATGTTTTTTGTACCGGTTCCCTATATCGTCGATCTGACAAATCCGAAAAGATTTTATTACGGAACAAATTTGGAATTGAATCTGTTTGACACGGTTAAAATAATCAGACCCAGAATCTCAAAAGGATATTACAACACATTTCATGATGCTTATGCCAGGATTGACAAAGGACAATATAAAAACACAATAAAATTCAGTCCTTTCAATCTCCTTGACTTTTATATTCCTGCTGCCCAGATTTCTTACGAAAGATTATTATTGAAGAAAATTAGTGCGCAGATTGAATTGGGCTACATTCTTTCGTTTATGAACAATAATCAAAAGGGTTATAAAATACGCGGAGAAATCAGAGAATATTTGAAATATAAGGAACATGGGGCATCCTATTTTGGTTTTGAGATTTTTTACACTAATACCGATTATTGGCACGAAGGATACTTTCATTCGCCAGTTGATACTTTTGCAGTTCATGCTTATTCAGATAATGTTAAGATCAGGAAACAATTATATGGTTTCAACTTTAAGTTTGGCAGACAGTATGCCTTCGACCAATTTGTTTTCGAATGGTATTTGGGCTTAGGTGCCAAATACAGGGATGTAAGGGAATCGGACAGGGCAAATCCTGATGATATTCAGATTATGCCTAAGGATTTGAACATTGAGTATGCCGGAAATATACCTGGCAGATCATGGGTAGTGAATTTCCCAATAAACATTAAGATTGGGTATAGGTTTTAAGCATTAGAACAACAGTGCATATAAGTACATACACGGTTTAACCGAGGTGCTACCTCCATAGAATATATCCTTTTATCTTCCTTCTAAAAAGCTGACAGTCTAAAACCCTAAATCCTAAGCCCCTATCAAACTCAGCACCCCATTGATAAACGTGAGCGGATGGGCGGGGTTGCCGGGGATGTAGAGGTCAACGCTGTTGTTTTGGAGGAAGGAGCGATTGACGGCGGGGCTATCGGCAAAGAGTCCGCCGCTGATGGCGTCGGTGCCTACGAGGACAATAATTTTGGGAAAGGACACGGCATCATAACAGGGATGTAGGAGTACTTAAAGTGTTTAGAGTACTTGGAGTATTTAAAGTACTTTAGAAACAAAATAAGCTTTTTATTTATTTTCTGGTTTTTTAATTAATGAAAAAACACGGGGAAAACAATTCTACAAGAGGGGAGCGGATAACGGTTGCGGCTTGCTGTTATAGGCAGTAGTAATTTCATTGTTTGTCATCCTGTACTAACTTGTTGGCCTTAGTCTTGACTTCATTTAATATTTTATCCAATATTTTTTTATTTTTCTGATTTTTAACATTGGTTTTTGCTTCCTTCGCGAAAGTGTCGAATTCCTTTTGCCATGGATTATTTTCTGAATTGTCTACATATAAAGAATAAGAGATGTAGTCAATGTAATAATTCATTTCTGCTTCTCCATTTTGTCCTGTCCTGATGTGGTTAACAACATATTCGGTTTTGTCAGCTAAAAGGTCGAAGCATCTGCCACTTATTTCTTCAGACACCCACCCGTCAGATACCGAACATATCTTTATAAACACAAAATAGTAAAATGGGAATAGATGTGTATTTTTACTTCTTGTTATTGTGTCGAGTAATTGAAGCAGCAAACTGTCCTTTTGTTCGAAGTCATGATGTCCATTATAAATATCCAATGCGAATTGTAATACATTCTTGTCCTTTAAAATTTCTTGCTGTTTTTTCTGGGATAATGATTCCCAATAAATGAAATTGTCATTTTTAGTCTGAGCAACAGTAATGTTTGTCAAACAAATGAGGAATGATATATATAAAATTAATCTCATGTAATTATTCTATCCACTATTGCCTATAACTTATTTATTGCTGCAAGTCCATTTACAAATGCTTACAAACGTTTTTCATTTCTTGTTCTATATTATTTTTTTACAAAGATATAAAAGATTTCTTTATAATGACATTTTTCCATCCAATAAAATTACACATTAATTCAATCCAACAAAAATTTTATTATTATTATTCTAAGTTGTATAAAGTTTCCAACCTCAATCTTCTCTCATCAAATATTCTCATTAAAAATAATTCATCACATTATATGAATTAATGTTGTTTCATCAAATATGGAATTCCTCATTATATGGATTAATGTTATTCCATCAAATATAGAATTCCTCATTACATGAATTAATGTTGTTTCATCAAATATAGAATTCATCATTACATGAATTAATGTTGTTTCATCAAATATGGAATTCCTCATTATATGGATTAATGTTATTCCAT
>CAINEZ010000023.1 GCA_903847905.1 uncultured Bacteroidota bacterium | reverse complement strand
TTTTAATTATTTCAATAAATGTAACTGATGGTCCAATCTGTTCAGGTGTTAAAGATAAAGTTGGTGTAGAAATCAAACTTTTATATTTATCGTCTTTTATAAGTTTTGAAATATAATCATTAATTTTTTGAATCTTGTCTTTTTCTTCTTGGGTTAGTGATGAAATTATAATTTTATAATTAGAAGCAACTTCAGAATAATATTCAGATGCTTTTGCTAAAAAAACTTGTCTTATTTGCGCACTATATTTTAATTCAGTTGGTTTTCCCTGTTCATTTTCATCATATTTAATTGCAATGCCAGTTGATTCACTTAGCATATAACTCGTTAAGTTTAGATACTTGATAAGATTGATTTTTGCTTCTCTTATCTTGCTTGTATCATTTTGTGCAAAAGTATTAATTGATAATACCACCATAAATAATGTAAATATTTTTTTCATAACCTTTTATTTTTGTTTAATAATTAATTTATTTCCCATACTCTTTTCAAGGATTTTCAGTTTACTTCAGTGTAAAATAAACCATATATGCGGGTTGGCAGATTAGCTCTTTTGTCTGCCATGTGTGTTGGCTTGTGCGGTAGGAGCAGACAAATGTGCTAATGAGTGTAAGCATTTCCTTTTCTTTTATTTTTCGTGTGTCGGCAAAACAAAATTTTCTTTTTGGTCAGCCTAACTTGTCAATGAACGAATGAACTGTCAAAATAATCTTTCTGTCCTGTTTGCAAAGCTACTATTTTATTTTTGTCGCCTTGTGTATAACGGTCGAGTGTAAGTGCCGTAAGGGATTGCGGGTAATTTCCTATAAAGTTACACGAAAAGTTAAAGCGGACATCTGACCTTCGCATACCTCTGAAACCCTTATGGCATTTACACTTTGTTAGCGTTTCGTTGGTTTTTTTCATGCTATTTTTCTTTTCATTTCAAATTTATATATTCCGCCCGATAAATATACATAATTCCACCACCAAGCGCTCAGGTTTTTAAAAATCATGTGTTTGCGTAGTTTGTAGCTTTTGTAGTGTTTCATTATTCCCCAATATGAGTTCATGATACTTTGGAAGGTTTGTTGTTCTTCTTTTGTCGGTTTGTGGTCACGGGCAATTTGGTTTTGCTTTTCTATGGCATTGTAGAAATTTCCTTTAGTTCTGTCGGCAATGTATATGCGGTTTGGAAGAATTACTGTTCCCAAAAATTTTACTCCTTTGCTGTAATGTTGCAAATATATTTTCTTGGGGTGAATGGTTGTTTGTAATACCGATTGCAAGTACTCCGAAAGTTTCGGTATAAGATTTCTTAAATATTCTTTATCCTCATGCGCTATCACAAAATCATCAACGTATCTACCGTAATACCGTATTTTCAAATCGTGTTTTACAAAATGGTCGAAGCTGTCCATGTAAAAATTGGCAAATACCTGACTGGTTAGGTTGCCTATTGGCAAACCGCAATTGGGCTTGCTGTGAAAAAGGCTTTTGTTCAGGGGCAAAGCGTCCCAATCGCTTTTATTTCCTTTGATAATACAGTTTTTTGTAGGGTCATTGAATATTACTTGCTTGCAAAGTTTTATTATCAAATCTTTGTCTGTTGCTTGGTATTTTTCCTTTATAAACTTTTCAAGTTTTGCAAAAAGAATGTTTTTGTTTATGCTCATAAAAAAGCCCTGCAAGTCGAGTTTTAGTATGTAGCAATCATTGGTATAGTTTACAGAACATTGACAAATAAACCTGTCAATACGCTGAATGCCAAAATGTGTTCCTTTGCCAACTCTGCAACTGTAACTATCGTGTATAAACTGTTTTTCAAACAAATGGTTTAATTTACCGATGATTAAATGATGAACCACTCTATCTTTGAAATCGGCAGCAAATATTTCTCTTTTAACAGGTTTATCTACAATAAATGCTATTGACCTACCAATTTCATAAGTTCCGTTGTTTATTTCTTCACAAAGTTGCGCCAAACTGTTTTCATAATCTATTTCAAAAGCCAACGCATTAGCTGTATTTCGTTTATTTTTGCGACATTCGAAATATGCTTGAAATAATTCTTCAAGTTCAATTTTCGCTACCGGTATATCAAATAATGATAATTGCATCTTTCTTTTTTTTAAACACTGACAGGCGTATTGCCTGCCAGTGTAAAAATGTTTTGTTGAAGAATCCCGCACCGCACGAACATAGTTTGTATTGTTCTTATTGTTGTTGTTCGTGTTGCCGTTGTTGAAGTTGAAGTTCCAAGCGTTGTTATTGTTGTTCTCCGACGACGACCAGTTTTCACAACCGAGTTTTGATGCTTTTGCCGAATGGCATGGCATACAATTTTGCCACGTACAAATGTGGCCCGATTGTCCTTTTTCAACAAAACCATGCTCGCTCAGGCAAAACGTATCTTGCCAGATTCCGGCTTAATTATTTCTGTTTTTCCAAGCTGTAGCCTGTTTGCCTATTATATAAAGCATCTTACTTAATTCAGCAAGATGCTTGATGCTAATCAGCTTTAAATCGGCACACAAGCGTACTTCAAGTTTCAATATTTCAAAATTATCTAAAAACTCCTCTAAGTATTGGCGTTTATCTGAATTACGGTTTGCACGGTATATGCTCCTTACAAGTTGAATGCTATCTCGTTTCATATCTTGCCCGAGCGTGTATTTGTATTCTCTTGCAAATTCTTTTGTATATTCAAAAACCAACAATATCAATTTGTAGGTGTCTTTATATATTGGTAATTCATGAGATAATGCCATCTTGAAAAAAGTCGTTTGAAAAAAAATAAAATTCGACCGCTCCGCGGTAAATAGTTAAATAGATAAATAGTTAAAAAGCCCGCACCGCACGAACATAGGTCGTATTGTACTTATAGCCGCTGGGCGTGCTGCCGTAGTTGAAGGGGAAGGTCCAAGCGTTGGTAGCGCTGGCCTCCGACGCCGACCAGTAATAGCTTTTAGATAATTGGGTAGCTCCTGGAATTTGAGATAAAACCCTAGCTACCGTATAATAATTATTCCAAAGCATATTTAATTCTTGAATGCTGGGTAAATACCAATCGCTTTGTCCTCCACTTACTAAATCTAAACACAACTTTGCTGCACTGCTCGTATGTCCTACCTGTCCTACTATAGCATTGCTATTGCTCAAACCATCCCATGAACTTTGTGCAGATGCGCCTATTAATGTTGATGTAACATTGCTCCACACTTGCGAAGTGCTTTGGTCGGTAAGTGCCACAATTAGACCATGTTCAACGCCAGCATTGTCTTTCAATAAATGGAAGATAACACCGCCGCCATATTCTTCGCCTATATAATGTGTAAAATTGCCACCACCTGTGGCTGTACCTGCATTTGCTGCATATAAAGCATAAGGTACACTCAATAATTGGCTTGTTCCAGTAATTGTAAAGTTTCACCACGTTGTTAATGGTAAAAACTTCCCCCTTCCTTTGCGAAGTGGAGCGTAGCGGAA
>CAINEZ010000022.1 GCA_903847905.1 uncultured Bacteroidota bacterium | reverse complement strand
GGAAAACAAATAATACACAAGTTGCATATTTCAATTAATAAATAAATCCTATGCTTAAGCTATATTTGAAAACCATCATAATATCAGGAATGTTAGTATTTTGCTCAGGGTATTTGTACTCTCAGGTAACATTAACAATCCCTACCGATCCATTAGATCCATCTTGCACTACAATAGCAAGAGATTATATTTATATTGTACCTGTGCCTGGTGGATCAACTATTATTCAACCGACATCAAGCTGTCCTATACAAACAATAAAACTTGACGAAAATATTATTTGTCCTACATACTATCAAACCGAAATTGATCCGGATACCAGACCTTTTAATACTACCGATTTGCCTGTAGGAACAACTAACGGGGCATATAGCGTTAATGAACAAACCGGTGCGGCAAACTATACTATTCCTATTTCTATACCTCCAGGCACGATGGGAATGGAGCCAAGTATTGCAATATCATATAATAGCCAATCGGGGAATGCTTTATTAGGTTATGGCTGGAATTTATCAGGACTATCAGCTATTACAAGAGTAGGGCAAGATTTATATAACGATGGGAAAGTTACAGGTGTTAATTTTTCTGGCGAAGATAAATTTGCTTTGGACGGTAACAGGCTTGTAGACTATTCCGGGTTTTATGGTGCAGTAAATTCAACTTATTTTACTGAAAATGCGAATTTTTCTAAAGTGTCCTTGCTTACAGCAAATGGGGAAAATTATTTTATGGTTGAAACTAAAGACGGGAAAATTATCAGGTATGGTTATTACGATCCAAATAATGATAGTAAGAGCAGAATGGATCTTGGGGGTTCCGCTAGTCATACTTTAGCATGGTTGGTAACAGATATTACAGATAAAATGGGAAATTATGTTAGGTTTTATTATAATAATGATAATTCAAAAAATGAATTTTGGATTGAAAGGATAGGATATACAGGAAATACAAATACTGATTCTAAACCGTATAATTTCATAAACTTTTATTACGAAACCCGAACAGATATTAATAATGTATATATAGCAGGTTATAAATTACAGAATGATGTTATACTTAGGATGATAAAAACTTTTAGTGAAAACAACTTAGTAAAAACTTATAATTTTAAATATACAAAAGATGCTAATAATTTATATTCCATATTAAATGAAATAAAAGAAACCGGAAGTGACGGAAGTACATTTAATTCTATCGCCGTTGGGCAAGGTGTTACGGGTCCTGCTAACTTTCAAATCAGTACTTATGGCGCAGTTGCCGGACAGAAGGAGGATATTTCTTCCGGCGACTATAATAACGATGGCTATTCAGATATATTAGCTACTAGTTATGAAACGACAGTAGCTACATCACAAGCAGCTTCTTTTAAATACAATTCAAGATTTCAACTTTATCTGAATAAAAAAGATGGCACTTATGATCAAACATCAACTCCTGTTTCTCTGCCTCTTACCTATAGTACATATTATGGACCTCGTGGAACGGGTGGATCGGATGGTAATATTCCTGAAAATTTTTTTACTTTATCAAATAATGATTTTAATGGCGATGGAAAAGATGATATTTTAACAAGCGAGAGTTATATTAGTACAGGCTTATTTCATTATAGGCAAATAGACAAATTTAAAATATATTTGTCGCAGAGTAATTCTTTTTCCACTCCTTTAGTATATTTCCCTTCTACTTATAATGTAGTAAATGCCAAAGGTGAATTTTTATGTACTGGCGATTTTGATGGCGATGGCGCATCCGATTTTATTACTGTATTAAGCGATGGTGGTACTTTTAAACCTTTCATGTATTCTCCAAAACACTGGACACAACTAGGAGGTGTATCTCCTTATATTATACAATATGCTGATGGCACAGATATACTACCTTCAACAACTATAGATAAATTCATTCCTGTTGATTTTAATGGCGATGGTAAAGATGAATTGATGATTGTAAGTGGTTCAACTGTAAGAATTTTTTCTTTTTCAAACCCATCAGATTTAGGACCAAATGGAAGCGGATATGGTAGTATTATTATTGCCACTCTTTTATATCCCATCTCTCCTAATAGCAGTGCAACCGAACTTACAAACCAATACGAAACAATACCAGGCGATTTTAATGGCGATGGGAAAACTGATTTCCTCACTTGCAGCCATTATGGATCATGGGCTATTGCTTATTCTACAGGAACAAATTTCGAAATAGTTCCATTTAATTATCTTAGTGGTACTGGATTTATTGGATATTACCATCCTGGAATCAAGGTTAAAGTGGGAGATTACAACGGTGATGGGAAATCGGATATATTGATTGAACACGATCAAGTTGGGGCAACACCT
This sequence comes from uncultured Bacteroidota bacterium, assembly GCA_903847905.1. Taxonomy (GTDB): domain Bacteria; phylum Bacteroidota; class Bacteroidia; order Bacteroidales; family CG2-30-32-10; genus CAINEZ01. The sequence goes on along the minus strand of CAINEZ010000022.1, from coordinate 282 downwards.
TTAATAATGGAACTATACTTATCAAATGGAATTGGCTTCGTTAAAAAGAATATTACCTCAAATATTAATTTGAATGCTAATAATTCTGAATCAACGCCATTAATATCAGGCGATTTTAATGGCGACGGAAAAACTGATGAGATAAATTATTATAATAATCCCAATTTTGCTATATTTCATTTTGATAAAAATGGACAAGAATTATTAACTACAAAAATCGCTGATGGATTAAATTTTAAAACGAATATTAATTATAAGCTATTAACCGATAACTCTAATCCT
>CAINEZ010000021.1 GCA_903847905.1 uncultured Bacteroidota bacterium | reverse complement strand
GTTTCTTTTGTAAAAATATTTAAAGAAAAATTTATGTTTCCTTCAGGAATTACGTGAAGTAAAGTGATTTCAACGTTCAATAGTTTGGCCAGCGCATAAGCCTGCTCAAGAGCCAAAAGCGATTGCTCTGAAAAATCTGTTGGAACCAATATGTTGCTGTAATGACTTTTCATTTCAAGTTTGTAGAATTAATATTAATTAATCGCGATAGTAATAATTTACTTAAATTTGCTTTTATAAAAATGCAAATTAACATATTTTGTTTATAATAATCTAAATTGTAAATGGAAAAAATTTCCGACTCTGAATTAATTCTAAATCCTGATGGTAGTGTTTACCATTTAAAACTTCGTCCTGAAAATATTTCGGATATAATATTGGTTGTTGGTGACCAGGATCGTGTAAAAACCATTTCAAAGCATTTTACGAATATAGAATGCCAGATCCAGAACAGGGAATTTTTTACACATACCGGCACTTATAATGGGAAAAGGATAACTGCATTATCAACAGGTATTGGTACCGACAATATTGACATTGTAGTTAATGAACTTGATGCTCTTGTAAATATTGACCTTGAAAATCGCACAATTAAAAAAAATAAAACAAGCCTGAATATCATTCGCATGGGCACTTCCGGCGCATTACAAGGCGATATTCCGATAGATAGTTTCGTTATGTCGGAATACGGGCTTGGTTTAGACGGGCTGCTTAATTTTTATCAAACCGATAAAAATATTTTTGAAGAAGACATTACTGAAGCATTTATAAAACATACAAACTGGGGTTCTAAGCTTGCAAGACCATATGCTGTTAGGGCTTCTGAAGTACTAATGAATAAATTAGGGGAAGGGCTTTTTAAAGGAATCACTGCAACTGCTTCAGGATTCTATGGTCCGCAGGGAAGGCAATTGCGCATAGTTCCGGCTGACCCCAAAATGAATGATAAAATGGAAACATTTCATTTCAAAGGACACAGGATTACCAACTTCGAAATGGAAACTTCTGCGCTTTTCGGACTTGGCGCAATACTGGGGCATAATACAGCTTCTATTTGCACTATTATAGCAAACAGGGTGAGTAAACAATTCAGTAAGGATTATCATCCGGCTGTAGAAAAGATGGTGCAGTTAGTCCTTGACAGAATTACGGCATAGAAAGTGTCCAAGTCAAAAGCCCCAAGTTCCAAGCCCAAAGCCCAAAATTTCAAACACGCCTACCCTGCCTTGCCGGCAGGCAGGCTCAAAAGACAAAAAAATCATCAAATAAAAACTGATAAGGAATATGAACCAGAAAGATGAACGTGAACTGAAAGCCCTTATCAGTCTTACTGATGAACCGGATGAGCGTATTTTCAGCGAGCTTGCCGAAAAAATATTATCATACGGAACTAAAGCAGTACCTTTTCTTGAAGAAAAATGGGAGAACTCATTTGATACGCTGATGCAGCAACGCATCCTGAATATCATTCATAAGTTACAGTTCAACAAAATAAATACAGAACTTGAACAATGGGTAAAGTCGGGTTCGGAAAATCTTTACGATGCATTTCTAATTATCACACGTTTTCAATATCCCGATGTTGATGAAGAAGAAATTAAGGAAAAACTTGAAGATATTAAAAGGGATATATGGCTTGAACTTAATGAAGGCCTTACTGCACTTGAGAAAGTAAAAGTATTAAACCATATTATTTATGATGTGCATGGATTTACCGGCAATACTGAAAATTTTCATGCTCCTCAGAATTCCTATCTGAATACTTTACTCGAAACACATAAAGGAAATCCTCTGTCACTTGGCATTCTTTATATCATCATAGCCAGGCAGCTTGACATTCCTGTTTACGGAATAAATCTTCCTGAACATTTTGTACTGGCATATACCAACGAACTTGCTGAAGAGAAACTTGAATTCCTCGACAAGAATGCAGTCTTGTTTTATATCAATCCTTTTAGCAAAGGCGCTGTTTTTTCAAAAAAAGAAGCTGAACTTTTTATACAGCAACTCAAAATTGAACCTCTTGAAATGTTCTTTGTTCCCTGCACCAACCTCGATATTATCCGCCGCCTTATCAATAACCTGATCTATTCTTACGACAAAATAGGAGAAACACGGAAAATAAAAGAACTAGAAACTCTGATGAAGATTTTAGTTGAATAATTGTTTTTGATATATCGAAATATTTTGTTATTTTTGTATTATTATGAAAAAAAAATTAATCATATTAAAAGAAATAAAATCACTATTAAAAGCAAATTTCGGCGATAACATAAAAGAAGTGATTTTATTCGGTTCGCAGGCATCGGACAAAGCTGATGAAAATTCGGATTACGATATTCTTATTATTCTTCAATATTCATACAGTAGGCAAATGGTTAAGCAAATCAGGTATATCTGCGACGATATGGATATTAAATACGGCATTATTACCGATACTCATATAGTATCCGAATATGAATTACATAACACACTGAAAGGATATGAACCTGTTTATATTAATGCTATAAATAACGGAATCCGTCCATGACAATAGAAGAAGAAAATCGCTCCACACTTATTGCATACCGGCTCGAACAGGCGAAAGAAATGATTAAAGATTCGGAACTGCTGATAGCAAATAACAGTTTTCGTTCTGCAACAAACCGCATATATTATGGAATGTTCTATGCTCTGTTGGCTCTTGCTTTGAAATACCGTTTTGAAACGTCAAAACATACACAATTACTTGGGTGGTTTAGCAAAAATTTTATTTCTCAGGGATTAATTGAAGTTAAATACTGGAAAATGTTAAAGAACGCTTATAGCAATCGTACCAATGCCGACTATGCAAACTATACTGAACTTTCAAAAGAAGAAGCAGTTGAAACTTTTTCAGACCTTAAAGCATTTATAATAGCTATTGAAACTTTCTTACAAAAAGAAGAATAAATAGGCTATTGTTACTCTTGTTCTTTTTTTACTGATTAATGAATACCAATTACTAAAAAGAAAGTTTCCCGCCTTACACCGAATATCAATCAATATCTTTTTTAAAATTTCAATCAATTTCCAGCTTCTTTTAGTTTCAATTAATATCAATGAATATCCCTTTTTTATTTATTACTTGCGGATTTTAGGTATAAATTCAATCTTCATTTTTTTATACACTTCTTTTTCATCACAAACTTATTATGCTTTACAATATAATACAAATGTTCGTTCTAAAAGATATAATCGAATTAGAACGATTATCCCGCATCATGCAGGAGTATATGCCGATTAGCTTTCAACATAATTCTACCACCACACCGATAGGTTTTTATTTATCATTTCCTTTAAAATATTTTTTCAAAAATTTTTGAACACGCAAAGCGGGGTAAATTGTCAACTCAATCCTTAACACACCTAATGCTATACCCGTACTCTTTAGAATGGGTGCGGCGGTACACACCCTCTTCTCCCTCCTGATAACCCAAGAAGCGATGCCAAGCACTGGCGCCACTCTCGGTAGCCGACCACCAGTAGCCGTAGCCACCGGCAGCGTTGAATGAACCAGTCCACGAGTCGCCGCCCGGAAGCGCTGTAAAACCGCTGGTGTTTGTAGCGCCTATATTTGGAGAGAGCCAACACGGAAGTGTTCCGCAAATAGGTGTTGCTTTCATATTGCCGCCTTCATTTGTTCCAAGCCAAACACCGTGTGTTGTTATATCGTATGGAAAAGCATCCGGATTGCTGCCAACATTTTTTTCTAATAACGTCCATTCGTAATGAGAGGGTATGTGCCAGCCGGTAGGGCAAAGTCCCTTAACCGGAGTTGTACAGGGAGGACAAGTAGCATCGCCATTGCAACCGGCAGAACCATTCATCATATTTGCCCACTCGTATAAGCCACCCATAGGGCAAGTAGCATCATTAGCTCCGCTAAGATTCTGACAAAATTTCTCTCCTGCTAATTGTGGGCTTGCATGTACTGCTACATATGTACCGTAATTCAAGTTTTGCGCCATCCAGCATTGGGTACCTATACCAACTATACTATATACTGTATTATCACGCGTATCTAACATTGTAATACCATTACAGGCTGATGTAGCAGCGCCTCCACCACATTTGGTAGTTTGTGTTAATGTAGTGGAAGAAGAATTTCCGCAGGCATTATAAGCCCATACATATATGGTATAGGCAGTATTAGCTGTTAAACCTGTTTGTGTATAAGCCCTGCCGGTTCCATTGTCGGTGGCAGAACTGTAAACATTTGTTATTCCCCATTTGTAGCCGGTGGCTCCGCTAACAGAACTCCAGTTCCATACAATTTGCGTTTGTGATGGAACAGGTGTGCCTATGATTGGAGCTGTTGGAGCCACGGAACAACTACAAGAAATAGTTTGCCAAAACCCGTTTAAGTACATTTCTATGCATTTGGTTGTAGTGTTAAATATAATAAGCCCGGTAGCAGGGGTACATGAACACAAAGTAGCAATGCTATTCCGCTGATCTGTTGTCATACTTGGAAGTAACTGTCCCTTTGTAGTACTGCTTACATCGAGTATTGCAGATGGATCGGGTGTATATGTAGATGCGCCTATACCTACACTTTGCGAAAAAGAGTTGAAAGTGAAAAAAAGGCACAAGGTATAAGACATAAGGCATAAGCCATTTACTACTAATGTTTTTTTTGCTTTCACAACTTTAAGATTTAAATATTTTTTTTTGTATTTTTGTAAAAAAAAGTGTTATGGATACTATAGTAATTAAACCGAAATCGAAAGCGAATTTTGATTTGCTTATATCCCTTGTAAAACGTTTAGGTGAAAAGATGAATGTAGTAAGCGATAAAGTATTATCAGAAGCTTTGTTTGTTGCCGAAATTGAAGCAGGAATAAAAGGAGGGTTGCTCAACAAAACCGAAAAAACAGCTTTCTTAAATGAAATAAAATTAACAGCAAAAGTATGAACATTGAGTTTACAAAACGTTTTCGGAAGGAGTTTCGCCAACTTGCAAATACTGGCAACCTTGCCGGATTGGTTAATAATGCTATTAAAAATGTATTGAATGCAAAAACTGTAAACGAAATTAAGAACCTTAAAAAAATGGCAGGGTATAAACAGTATTATAGAATACGTATTGGCTCTTATCGTATTGGCGTTAAGATTGTGAATAGTACAATAATATTTTCCGTATTCGATCATAGAAAAGATATTTATAAACGATTTCCTTATTCTAAAATCTAAAATCATTTTTGTTTAATTTTTCAATTGTCAACTCAATCCTTAACACAGCGAACCGACCACCCAAACGCCTTACTCTTGGTGTTGCGGTCAACACGCACATCCGCGTATCCCAACCAGCGAACCCAAGCATTGGCGCCACTATCGGTAGCCGACCACCAGCAGCCGGTGAGGCCGGCACCAGCGAACAAACCATCCCACGAGTCGCCGCCCGGAAGCGCTGTGAAACCGCTGGTGTTTGTGGCGCCTGTATTGGGAGTGTGCCAACACGGAAGTGTGCCGCAAATAGGTGTTACTTTCATATTACCGCCTTCATTTGTTCCAAGCCAAACAGCGATTGTTGTTATATCGTATGGAAAAGCATCCGGATTGCTGCCAACATTTTTTTCTAATAACGTCCATTCGTAATGAGAGGGTATGTGCCAACCGGTAGGACAAAGTCCCTTAACCGGAGTTGCGCAGGGAGGACAAGTGGCATCGCCATTGCAACTTGAAGAACCATTCATCATATTTGCCCACTCGTACAAGCCACCCATAGGGCAAGTAGCATCATTAGCTCCGCTAAGATTCTGACAAAATTTCTCTCCTGCTAATTGCGGGCTTGCATGTACTGCTACATAAGTACCGTAATTCAGGTTTTGCGCCATCCAGCATTGGGTACCTATACCAACTATGCT
>CAINEZ010000020.1 GCA_903847905.1 uncultured Bacteroidota bacterium | reverse complement strand
TTATTTGAGCGGGAGACGGGACTCGAACCCGCGACCCCGACCTTGGCAAGGTCGTGCTCTACCAACTGAGCTACTCCCGCATATTTATTAGGAATGCAAATGTAAATAAAAAAAATTAATTAAAAAATATTTTTTTATACAAACACCTGCTTATTTTCCGATAATTTTTTTTATCTCATTCAGTTTCATTAGCGCTTCTACGGGAGTAAGAGTGTCAATATCAATATTCAAAATATCTTGTTTTATCTGCTCAAGTAAAGGGTCATTCAATTGAATAAAGCTTAATTGCAAATCACGAAGCTGCTGATTTCTTTTTGATATTTCCTTTGCTTTTTTTGTTAGCTCTTCGCTGCTATGTGATTTCTCAAGCTGTACAAGAATTTCGTTTGCAGTGTCTATTACCTTTGAAGGCATACCGGCCATTTTCGCAACATGTATTCCAAAACTGTGCTCAGTACCTCCAGGTACAAGCTTACGCAGAAAAATAACTTTATTATTTATTTCCTTAACTGAAACATGAAAATTTTTAATTCCCGGCATTGATAAAGCCATTTCATTCAATTCATGATAATGAGTGGCGAATAAAGTCTTTACTTTGAAAAGCGGATGTTCGTGGAGAAATTCTGCAATAGCCCATGCAATTGATATTCCGTCGTAGGTGCTTGTGCCTCTTCCAATCTCATCAAGAAGAATAAGGCTTCTGTCTGAAATATTATTTAAAATGCTGGCGGTTTCATTCATTTCAACCATAAATGTAGATTCCCCGGAAGAAATATTATCTGACGCCCCTACCCTTGTAAAAATTTTATCAACAATGCCGATCTTCGCACTTTCCGCAGGAACATAACTGCCCATTTGCGCCAGAAGTACTATTAATGCAGTTTGTCTAAGTAATGCCGATTTACCTGACATATTTGGACCGGTGATGATCAGTATTTGTTGCTTTTCTTCATCAAGATATAAATCGTTCGCTATGTATTCTTCTCCGGCAGGCAATTGTTGTTCTATTACAGGATGGCGTCCTTTTATAATATCTATAATATGCGATTCATTTATTTCGGGACGGTTATAAGAATTGTTTTCGGCTATCGAAGCAAATGAAAGCAGGCAATCCAAACGTGCTATCAGTAAAGCATTGAGTTGAACAGGCTCAATATAATCATTCAGCGAAAGAACAAGTTCGTTGAATAAATTCGTTTCTATAGAAAGTATCTTTTCTTCTGCGCCAAGAATTTTTTCTTCATATTTCTTCAGCTCTTCTGTAATATAACGTTCTGCATTTACAAGAGTTTGTTTCCGCTGCCAGTCAGCCGGAACTTTATCTTTATGTGTATTTGTTACTTCAAGATAATAACCGAACACATTATTAAATGCAACTTTAAGAGAAGAAATACCGGTTCTTTCAATTTCCCGCTGTTGTATTTGCAAAAGGTAGTCTTTACCGGAAGTAGAAAGGTTTCGGAGTTCATCAAGTTCATTATTTACTCCCGGGTTTATTATATTTCCTTTTGTGATCAGTACGGGAGGATCAGGATTAATTTCCTTTCCTATCTTTTCGCTTATTATCGGGCATGGATTCAACTGTTCTGCAATTTTTTTCAGTGAGTTATCAGAAGCAAGCCCGCATTCGTTTTTAATAGGGATAATAGCATCAAGAGCTCTTTTAAGCTGAATGATTTCGCGCGGAGAAATTTTCCCGACTGAAACTTTTGAGATCAGCCTTTCAAGATCGCCGATATATTTAATATTTTGCCGAAGTAATTCTGTAATTTTTTTATGTTTCAAAAAATACTCAACAATATTTAATCTTTCTTCAATAGGCAGTTTGTTTTTTAACGGGAGGATCATCCATCTTTTCATCATCCTTGATCCCATTGGTGAAATGGTCTGATCAATTATATCTATTAGTGTTTTTGCATTTTCATTATTTGAATTCAGCAATTCAAGGTTGCGAATTGTAAACCTGTCGAGCCAGACATAATGATCTTCTTCTATCCGAACAAGCTTGGTAATATGTTTTATCTTATCGTGTTGTGTTTCGGAAAGATAATGCAATGATGCGCCGGCTGCAATTATACCATGTTCAATATCCTCAACACCGAAGCCTTTTAGAGAAACTGTCCCGAAATGTTTTAAAAGAAGGTCGTAAGAAAAATCCTTTGTAAAAACCCAATCTTCAAAAGAGCTTATATAAAATTTATCGCCAAATAATTCCTGGAACTGCCGGATCTTATTTTTTTGCACAATGATCTCGCTTGGACGAAAGCTTTGAAGAAGCTTATCAATATATTCGTTGCTACCCTGGGAAATTAAAAATTCACCTGTAGAAATGTCAAGAAAGGAGATCCCTGTGGTTTTGTTTTCAAGATGTATACCTGCAAGGAAATTATTACTTTTATGGTCTAATATTTTATCATTAAGCGAAACGCCAGGCGTTACAAGTTCTGTAACTCCGCGTTTCACTATTTTCTTTGTCAGCTTCGGATCTTCCAACTGATCGCATATAGCAACCCTGTGTCCTGATTTAACAAGCTTGGGTAAATATGTGTCAAGGGCATGATGAGGAAATCCTGCCAACTCTATATATGAGCCCGATCCATTGGCTCTTCTTGTAAGTACAATGCCAAGTATTCCGGAAGTTTTGATCGCGTCTTCACCAAAAGTTTCATAAAAATCGCCAACCCTGAAAAGAAGAAGGGCATCGGGATATTTCGCTTTAATGGATAAATATTGCTTCATTAAAGGGGTTTCAACAACAATATTTTCTTTAGATCCTGTCAAATTTTATATAAATGTTCTTGTAAAAGGAAACAAATTTAAAAATTAAACTTGCATAAAATGGATTTTTTTTAAAGAACACTCTTATTTTTGCATCACTTTAACTTTTATGAAAAAAATAAAATTATCAGAATTAAACAGGATATCTGTTGAGGAGTTTAAACAATCCTCAAAAACACCTATTGTTATTGTGCTTGATAATGTCAGGAGCCTTAATAATATTGGTTCTGTTTTTCGCACAGCAGACGCTTTCCGGCTTGAATCAATTTATTTATGCGGTATTACCGGAACACCTCCGAATAAAGATATACACAAAACTGCTCTGGGCGCTACAGAATCAGTTTCATGGAAATATTTAAAAAAAACAAAAGAAGCTATCAGTTTCCTGAAAGAAAATAATTATTTAGTATTTGCAATAGAACAGGCTGAGGGAAGTATAAGCCTTAGTGAATTTATTTTTCCTTCATCAAAAAAGATTGCGTTAGTTTTCGGAAACGAAATACATGGCGTGGACGAAGAAGTGATGAAACAGGTTGATGGTTGTATTGAAATCCCGCAAATCGGAACTAAGCATTCGTTGAATATTTCAGTCAGCGTTGGAATTGTTGTATGGGAATTGTTTAAAGAATTTTATAAAATATAATTTACGATATGTTATACCAATTGTATTTATTTTTTAGTCTAATAAAAAAATAAATTACAATTGTAAATGCCGATGCTACATGAAAATAGTTCAATAAGACGAAGTAGCAATTGGACTATATTGAATGTGCTATCGGTATTAATGTTTTTGTGATCAACTTTTTCTGGGCAAGGCATAAATAAAAAAAAGCCCTATTCCGATAACTACCGGGACAGGGCTTTTTATTTATAATTAATATTACTTTTTGATTATAAAATCAACCCTTCTGTTGAGCCTGAGATTATCCTTTGATATAGGTTCATTGATACCAACTCCAATAACATTAAGCCTGCTAGCATCTATACCATAAGATTTAACAAGTAAATCAGATACTGCTTGGGATCTTTTTTTACTTAATATTTCATTGTAAAGGGTTCCACCAGTTTTATCAGCATGACCAACAAGGTCGAACTTTAAATTTGGGTTTTCTTTCAACATTTTGGCAGCAGCAAGTACTTTTTCCTGGTTCAGGTCATCTATGAAATCGCTGTTAACGTCAAAAAAGATAGAGAAAAGAGGTGTCGCAACATCTGAAGTGCCAACAGTAGTTGTTGTTAAAGTTTTTGCGGTTGGAATGGCTCTGCCATTAACATCAACATAGGAACCTTTTGGTGTGTTTGGTTCAAGATCTTTGCTGTTTGGAACACCATCGCCATCGTCATCAGCTTCTTTAGCAGGGTTCTTCAGGTCAACAATATCTTTTTGAGCCAAGGTAACTTTGTTATCTATTTCATTAATTTTATTGCCCAATGAATCGATTTTCTTGTTAATAGGTGTAAAAAGAGCTGAAATATCGTCAGATTTCATATCCTTTTCAGTAACCCATTCAAGAGATTTTTCATTCTTACCTATCTTGTATGTCAATGTTAAAGCAGTATATCCATATTTATCTTTTGCAGAACCTGATACAGCACGAGCATCTAATTTATCAGTATTTACATTATTAATTGTACTTTCGATACCTATATCAAATTGGTTGTTAATTTTATATTTAACACCTATACCTAAAGGGATAACGGTTTCTGTTGTAGTCTTTTTTTCACCACCAAAGTCACCATAACCATAACTACTAAGCAAAGTATAAGAGGATATAGAATATTCATGAGTTTTAAAATCGCATAATCCAATTCCGGCAATTCCATAAATAGCTATTTTCGGTGATTTAAGATTGGGATTAAAGATTGGTAAAAAATTAATTTTCACATTTATCCCATATGTAAGAATACTGGCATTGAAATGCGCGTTCACTGTTGTTCTAATTCCGCCAAGTGTTCCTTTTTCCAACATTCCTTGAATTCCAAAAATCGGAGATAATTGTTTGCTTATTGCTACACCAAAACCTCCTGCATATTCAGATAAGCCACTTGGTAATTTATACCAGTCCTTACTGTTCTTTATAGTGACAGGATAAAAATCAAATTGTCTTAGATCACCATAAAACAACATGGATCCTCCGCTTAAAGTAGCAGACCAAGTATTGTATTTAACATTGCTTGTTCCTTTGTCTGTTTGTCCATAAGAAACTACATTTAATGCAACAATGAATAAACAGATAATCGTAAGTGTTCTTAAATTTTTCATTTTTTTCATTTTTAGTTTTAATTTATTTTTAGTTTTAGTTTTTATAATTTAATATTGTTCTATAATTCATAGGTAAAACTGATAATGTTATTTTTTTTGAATTCATGTGATTCTTTTAACCTATATGATGAAAAGTAAAAAATAATAAATTCGCAATTATCATATTTTTTATCAGTTATTTTTTAATAAAAAAATCAATCCTTCTGTTTATTGCGTAATCTGTTGATGGTAAAAGATATGTTTTTCCGGCAGAAATTTTTATTATTCTATTTAC